>DAIEQP010000098.1 GCA_027347805.1 Ignavibacteria bacterium
CTCCTAGAGCAGACATTATCAGAATGAAAAGAGTACTGAATCCGCTTGCCTGGGATAGAGTATTTGCAACTGAAGTGATCAGCATTCCAAAGGATACTGCTGCCGCAGCCGAGGCAAACATTACAATCAGCAAATTCAAAAAATTAGAAAAGATAGCTACTCCAAAGAAAATCCAAGAGAATGTAAAAAGAACAAGAAGCTGAATCATACCTAGAAGAATTGAATAAACATATTTACTCCATAAAATCTGTGCTCTAGTAATTGGCATACACAAAAGCCGTTTAAGTGTTCCTTCCTGTCTTTCTTCAAACATTGAAGTTGCCGCACCAGTAAGTGAAAATAAGAGAAACATTATTGCCCACCCGCCAACAGTTCTTGTTAAACCGGGATTAGTAATTTTTTTTCCAACAAGCTGTTCTGTATCAAACTTAACCAGCTCATGCATTAAATCCTGATTGTTTTCTGTAGTATTAATTGGCTTGTTTAATTCAACTGAATCAATTTTAGTAAGCGCATATTCAATACTGTCGGCATCCACATCAAAAAACTTTTGTCCAATTTGACCAACAGATTTTGCAAATTCTTTTGATTTAATATTCCCGATTTTATTAACTACACGCCGTTGTAAAAGTACGGGCATCACTCTTGGAATCTGAGTATAAATTGTCTGCTGCAAATTTCCCTGGATGATAGATGATTCAATATCATTCCTTGGATCATAATAAAACTTAAACCTGATTGAACTTGTAGAATCTGTAAAAAAATCTTTTCGCATTATTACAGCAGCGGCAATTCTTCCTGTTGTAACCCATTCTTTAGCGGTTTCCTCATCAAACTGAATTGTATCTTTACCATTTTCAGCAACAAATGTTTTTATCGGTCTAAGCGATTTCGACGAATCCAGTTTGGTTTCAATCAGTCTTGATAATGAGGAATTGCTTTGATTAACAAGAATAATAGCTGCTTTGCCTCTTGGTCCACCGCTTCCCCCAAAAATATTCCCAAAAATAATTATCAATACCATTGGAACAATAAATGTTAACAAAACAGCAGGTTTATCATTCAGAAATCTTACAAAATCCTTTCTTATCAGTCTCAGAATATTTTTCAATCTCTTAATCTCCTTCCTGTTAAATTTAGAAATACATCTTCCAATGTAGCCATACTTACTTCAATCAAATTGCCGGGAATATTTAGATCTTCAAGCGCAGCAAAGATTTTTGATTTCTTTGTAAAATTATCAGAAGGTATCAATTCAAAATGAAAATCCTGTTCGTTAATCATTCCAATTTCTTTGATTTTATCCAGCAGTTTTACTGTAAAAGGTGTTTTGCTGATCTTGATTACATCTTTTTGATTAAGAAGGTTTATCAGTTCAAGTACAGTCCCCTGTTCAATAATTCTTCCATGATCAATAATTGCAACCTTAGAACAAAGTCTTTCCGCTTCTTCCATATAATGAGTTGTATAAACAATAGTCTTACCAGATTTATTCAGGAACTGAAGCATATCAAAAATTGCATTGCGTGACTGGGGATCAACGCCAACAGTTGGTTCATCACACAATAAAATCTGGGGATTATGCAGAAGGCTTGCCGCAATATTCAACCGCCGTTTCATCCCGCCCGAGTAATCATTTACTCTATCATTTTTCCGATCTTGAAGCTGAACAAGTTCAAGAACCTCTGCAATTCTTTTTTCCAATACTTTCCCCTCAAGTTCGAATAGTTCACCAAATATTTTTAGATTTTTTTCCGCTGATAATTCCAGGAATAGTGAAATTTCCTGAGGGACAAAACCAATCTTTTTTCTAAGTGCAACATTTTCAAAATTCATCATTTCATTATCGATTGCGATATGACCGCTGTCGGGTAAAAGATAGCCTATAATAATATTCATCAATGTGGATTTTCCGGCTCCATTCGGACCAAGCAGGCCGTAGAATTCGCCATCGTTGATTGTTATGCTAACATTATCCAGCGCAGTAAGATTTTCGAAATGTTTTACTATATGATTAACTTTAAGCATATATTGAATTCTATCTTTATTTTTGGCTCTAAAATAAACTAACCAATTTTATATTCAAATTATTTTCTGATGAATTCTATTGATGCGCTAAAAAAATATTTTGGTTACAGTTCATTCAGACCCGGGCAGGAAGAAATAATATATTCAATCCTTTGCGGCGAAAATGTACTTGCAATTCTTCCAACAGGCGGAGGGAAATCATTATGTTATCAAATCCCCGCCCTCCTATCGGAATCATTTGCAATTGTAGTTTCACCATTAATCGCATTGATGAAAGACCAGGTTGATTCATTGAACAAATCAGAAATAAAAGCAGCATTTATAAACAGCACATTGGATTTTCAGACAACAGAAAATGTTTTACGAAGTATTGAATTAAAACAAATCAAAATTTTATACGTATCACCAGAAAAACTTGCAAGAATAGATTTTGCTGAACGAATAAAAATTTTAAAGCCGGAATATATATTTATTGATGAGGCACATTGCATAAGTGAGTGGGGACATAATTTCCGTCCAAGTTTTAGAAAGATTAAAGATTTTATCGATGCTTGCGAAGTAAAAAAAATAGGTGCTTTTACCGCAACTGCAACAGAAGAAGTTCGAAATGATATTATTAATCAGCTTGGTCTAAAAAATCCGAAATTATTTGTTAAAGGATTTGAAAGGAATAATCTAAGTCTTTCTGCTAAACGAATCATAAACAAAAAAGATAAAATTCTTGAACTTCTCAAACCCGCTTCCCTCCCTGCAATAATTTATTGTTCAACTCGTAAATCTTGTGAAGATTTAGCAGAATTTCTGACTAATAACAATTTCAGTGCAGCATATTATCATGCAGGAATCAAGCCTGAATTAAAGAGATTGATTCAGGATGATTTTATGTCCGGACGAATAAAAATTATTTGTGCAACAAATGCATTTGGAATGGGAATAGACAAAAGTGATATTAGAACAATAATTCATTTCAATTTGCCCGGTTCCATTGAAAATTACTATCAGGAAATTGGAAGAGCAGGACGTGATGGGTACAATTCGAAAGTAATTTTGTTATTCGATGAAAATGATCAGCAGATTCAAAAATATTTTATAGAATCATCCTTCCCTTCGCGAAAGCAATTAGAAACAGTTTACGATATAATCTGCGATTATGCCGGAATCGCTACAGGCATGAAAAATTCAAAGCTAATCAATGTTGATCAGGGAATGTTAAGTTTATTTGAAAAAAAACAAATCAATCAAGCTATAACTGATTCTGCATTTAGAATTTTATCTGATTCAAATTATATTGAAATAGCCAGCGAAAATCAGAATCAACACCAGGTTTATTTTCCATTAAATCCCAAAAAGCTTTTAAGTTTTGTTCATAATTATTCAAATGCCGATCATAAAGATTTACTTGTGCTGCTCGCACGCGAATATGGAACATCAATTTTCAAGAACAAAATAAAAATTAATCTAACCAGGTTAGCAAACGAAATGGAGGAACCTGAGACTGAAATTGTTAGATTTTTATTTCAGTTGTCTCAAGGTGGAATTATTGAATATGATTCTCCTTCCTCTGTCAGAAGATTAAATTTAACCGCCGAAAGAATTCCTTCCGTTTCATTGAAACTTGATTTAGCAAAGCAAAAACTGCTTTATAAAAATCTTAATTACAAATTAGAACAGATGGTTAATTACTCTGTGACAAATGATTGCAGAATGAAATTTATACTTAATTATTTCGGAGAATATGCTGAAAACTACAAATGCGGGAAATGCGATAACTGTAACGGAACTGAAATTTCCAAAACAGACACACTCGAGTATCTTGACGAATTAATTCTACAAACTCTGCATGAATCTACTACGCCAATTAAAAAGAAGAATCTCTTACAAATTTTAACGGGGAAAACAGATATACCTTCCCTAAAAAGTTTTTCATCATTTGGCACCTGCGCCCATTTCAAAAAATCTGAACTTGAACAAGCACTAGATGAACTTGTGGCGCATAAACTGGTACTTACTAAAAATGATTCTTACACTTTATCTGAAAATGGCATTGATAATTTTGTAAAAGAGAAAGATGAAATAATTGATTATGAAGAGGAACTTCAGCTTTTTAATTTGCTAAGGCAGGCAAGAAAGGAAGCTGCAGACAAATTTGGCCATACAATTAATTTAATTTGCTCAGATGAAACGTTGAAATTAATTGCTAAAATAAGACCAAAAACACATTCAGAGCTGTTAAGCATTGACAATTTTACTCAAAGAATGTTCAACAAAGTTGGTGAAGAATTTCTTTGTATTATTAAGGATTCCGATAAACAAAAAGAAATCAGCAAAGATGCTGGCAAAATGAATGGGATTTCATTGCAGCTTCAAGATCTCGTTACAAGGAAATATTCAATTGATGAAATTTCGAAAATTTTAAAACTTCCGGAATCTCTTTTAGTCTTTCAGCTTGAAGGCTTAATCAAACTTTTACCCGACATTGATATTTCCGGTTTGGTAAACAATTCAGAGCAAAAAAAGATTAACAAATTAATTGATGAAGGAGTAACAGAATTAAAGCAGATCAGGGAAACTCTAAAAGATAAGATTAGCTATTCCAAAATAAAAATTGTTATCGCTAAGAGAGGAGCTATTTAATTGTACCGCTTTTCTTAAGATCATCTGCTAATGCATCAGCTTTTTTAAAAAAAGCATCCC
>DAIEQP010000324.1 GCA_027347805.1 Ignavibacteria bacterium
AAAAATACAATTACTATCCCAACCAGATAGCACAATCTCTGGCGGCGAGAGAAACAAAAAGTATTGGACTTATTATCAAAGAAATAGACAACCCTTACTTTGCAAAAGTAATGAAGGGAGTTTACGATGCATGTTCAAAACTTGGCTATTCGGTTTTATTGGGAAGTTCGGAATTATCATCTGAAAAGGAATCTGAAATAATAAATGCGTTATTAACAAAGAGAGTAGATGGTTTACTGATTTCACCTTTGCAAAGTGAAGACACAGATTTTACCTATCTTGCCAATCTACTTAACGACGACTATCCGCTTGTGATTCTCGGTGAAATAAAGAACTTTTCCACTAACCGTGTTGATATTGATAATATTAATGCTGCTTATGATGCGGTTTCATATTTAATAAAACTTGGACACAAAAGAATAGCACATTTAGCCGGACCAGTTCACTCCGGACACGGTCAAAAGAGAATGGAAGGATATAAACAAGCACTTATTGATAACAGCATTCCTATAAATAAGAACTATATCCTATCAATTGATCCTTATACAGCCAACGGGTATAAAGCAGGGATCGAATTGTTTTCAAATAATGATTTACTTCCCACCGCGGTCTTTTGTTATAATGATCTTGTTGCAATCGGACTTATTAATGCACTGCTGGATTTAAAAATTCCTGTCCCCGATAAAGTATCTGTAGTTGGTTTCGACAATATTGATTTTAGTGAATTTATAAAGATACCGTTAACAACAATTCAAATGCCCGCATATGAAATCGGAAAAGCTGCTGCGACTATGTTGGTTAATCAAATTACAAATTCACATTCTACCCAAACTGAAAAGGTGATTTTAGAACATACACTTATTGAGAGAAGTTCGTGTTGCGCTAATCATGAAATAAATTGAAAGGTGAAATGTGCCGAAATATAAATTAGTCTTAATACTATGGGTTGTTCTTCTTTTATCAGCAGAAGGTCAAAGCGATTCCGCTTTTAGTAATCTACGGTTAAATGAAATTCAAGTAATCGGTAGTCACAATAGTTATAAGAATGCAATTGATGAAGCGCTTTGGAAACTTATCTTTCAAAAGGATTCGAGCTTGGCCCTTACATTACAATACGAACATCCATCGATTACCAAACAGCTTGATCTTGGGTTAAGAGGTTTGGAAGTTGATTTATATCGTGATCCGAAAGGCGGTAAATATTCCAACCCATACGGTCTTCGTGTTTTAAAAATGCTTCATAAAGAGGTCAAACCGTATGATGTAAAAAATGAACTTAGTGAGCCGGGGTTCAAAATTTTTCATATTCAGGACTTGGATTTTCGCAGTCACAATCTTTTATTTAAAAATTTTTTAGAAGAAATCAAAAACTGGTCAGAAAAAAATAAAAATCATTTGCCTGTAGTTATTACAATAAATGCAAAGGATCAAATTATTAATGAACCGGACATTAAAATTCCTTTACCTTTTACAAAAAGCGCACTCGATAGTATTGATACTGAAATACGCGCAATACTTCCCAATTCAAAACTAATAACACCGGATTTAATCAAAGGAAAATTTTTAACTCTCGAAGAAGCCGTATTGAAAAACGGATGGCCGGAGATTGATTCAGTTCGCGGACGATTTATGTTTGTCCTCGACGAAACAGGAGATAAGCTTAAAGACTATTTAGATCCGGACGGTAGTTTGAATGGCAAAGTTATGTTTGTTAATTCTGAAGAAGGGAATCCTACTGCAGCATTTAGAATCATTAACGATCCTATTAAAAATGAAACATATATAAAAGAATTAGTCAAGAAAGGATATTTAGTTAGAACGCGAGCTGACGCCGATACAAAGGAAGCGCGCGAAAATAATTATGATCGATTTAAAAAAGCTGTTGGAAGCGGTGCGCAGATAATTACAACGGACTATTACTTCCCGTCAAAGTTATTTAAATCTGATTATCATGTTTCATTCGAAAGCGGCCGTTTTATTCAACGGAATAATTTTGTACTGAAATCTGAAAACAGCCGATGAGAAAAAGATTTTTCAATATTATACGCTGCATGCTTTTAACTGCGATAATTAATCATGCACAATCTTTCCCACATAACAGTGTTGTGAAGTATGTTAATCCGTTAATTGGAACAGCACCTTCGCAAACAATCGGCGCATTGAAGCACGGAAGCGGAAAGGAAAACAACGCGCAAGTTATTCCTTCTATTACAATGCCTTTCGGAATGACGAATTGGACGCCGCAAACTAAAAATGTTGAAACGAAATGTGTAGCGCCTTATTACTATGTCGATACTTTAATCTCTGGGTTTAGAGGAAGTCATTGGTTGAGCGGTTCGTGCACGCAGGATTACGGAAGCGTAACCTTAATGCCTTTGCCGGATACAAAAAAACTTTTGCAAGTCAACTGCGGTTCGCATTTTTCACATAAGGATGAAATATCAACCCCTTATTATTATAAAGTATTGTTGAAGGATTTCAATATTGTAAGTGAGATTACTTCTACAACAAGGTGCGGCGTTCTAAAATTTACTTTTGATAATACCCATAGCGGTATTGTAACTGTTCAACCCAACAGCGATTATAATGAAGGTTATTTGAAAATAATTCCTGAAAGAAATGAAATAGTGGGTTACAATCCGGTTCACCGAATATATCAAGGGTGGGGTGAAAAGGCCGGATTCAGCGGTTACTTCGTTGCAAAGTTCGATAAAAAATTTGATTCGTACGGAACGTATCAAAACGGCCAAGTGCACACCGGCGAAAATGAAATTTTCTCTAAAGAAAAAATAGGAGCGTTTGCGTCCTTCAGACTAAATGGGAATAAAATCATAATTGTAAAAGTTGGAACCTCCTTTACAAGCATTGAGGAAGCAAGAAAAAATCTTGAAGCAGAGACAAACAATTTATGTTTTGATTCCGCTAAAGACAAATTAGAAGCGGACTGGAACAAGATGCTGTCAAAGATAAAAATTGACGGCGCATCTGACGAACAGAAGACAATATTTTATACTGCTTTGTATCACAGTTTTCAGCAGCCGCGCATATTCAATGACTGCGATGGTTCGTACCCAAGCTTTGCCGGTGGAGATTCAATATGCAATTCCGGCAGCAAAAATTATTACTGCGATTTTTCCGTTTGGGATACTTATAGAGCCTTATTCCCATTATATAATATTTTGATTCCGGACTTTAGTTCAGATATGATTAATTCGCTGTCGCTGAAGGCGGAACAAGGCGGGTGGCTCCCCATTTTCCCCTGCTGGAATAGTTACACTTCCGCAATGATAGGCGATCACGTAATTTCAATTATTGCCGATGCATACATTAAGGGCATAGTGAATTTGACCGACAAACAATATTTCTACATGCAACAAAACGCGACGCAATTACCTAAAAATTATAAGGATTATGTGAACGGTAAAGGTAGACGCGCGTTGAAATCGTATTTAAAATATGGTTATATCCCGTTAGAGGATAGCGTGAAAGAATCGTTTCATAAAGGAGAACAGGTTTCGCGAACGCTGGAGTATGCATACGATGATTTTGCTTTAAGCCAGGTGGCTAAAAAGATGGGTAAAAAAAACGACTATAAATAT
>DAIEQP010000158.1 GCA_027347805.1 Ignavibacteria bacterium
ACTGTATTTAATAATCTTGGTTATTACTTAAATGTTACAAAGGGAACAGTCAGCGGTTCAGATTATTGGGCGGCCACTTTTGATCCGAGAATGCTTTATACATTTAAATATCTTGAGGCAATGGCCGGTGCTGAAACAATGGCTAGCTATGATTTTTCCGATGGATATTTACGTTATTACTGGCAGCCGTCTGATAATATTAACCTCTCTCTTCAACTTGGAAGAGAAAAAATAAAATTCGGTTATGGATATGGAAGCAAACTAGTAATTTCGGGAGATCATCCTGAATTGGATTTTTTCAGGCTAAATTTTAATTGGGGAATGTTTAGCTTCACTTCAATCACCGCATCTACAGTGGGAAGATTCTATTTTGATCGTGATTTAGATGGAACAAAATATCTTGCACTCAATAGATTCAAGCTAAACATACCAAACTTGTTCGAGTTTGGATTGGGAGAAAATATAATATATGCGGGACGCGGTGTAGATTTGGCCTATCTAAATCCTTTTACATTTTACAAGTTCACAGAAATGTCTTTGCAGGATAGAGATAACGGAACACTCTGGCTAGATTTTCAAACCCACTGTTTTAATAATTTTGAAATTAGCGGCACTTTCTTTTTAGATGAAGACATACTTTCCAATCTTCAAGACTTAACAAATTTCAGAAATAAAACTGCTTATCAAATTGGAATGTTCTGGTATTCACCGTTTTCAATTAATGATCTATCACTGGTCTGCGAATACACTAAAATTCGACCGTACGTTTATTCTCATGAAAGAGAAATAACAAGCTATACATCTTATGGACAAATGCTGGGTCATCCAATCGGACCAAATTCCGATGAACTTTTATTTAGAGCATCATTTAACGCAAGCGCAAGATTAAATTTTAGACTGGATTATCAATTAATACGATCCGGTAAAAATATTTATAATGCAAACGGAAATTTAGTATTTAATGCAGGGGGAGATGCATTTGTCCCTTACAGGTGGTATATCGATCCCGATCACATAAATTTCTTAGACGGCATCAGGATAAATCAAAATATTATAACCGCTGAAGTTAAGTATGAGCCGATAAGAAAAGTGGTTTTCGATTTAATTTATAAATTAATTACACAAAATAATATTTCAATTTCAGAAACTTCCACAACAAGTTTTGCAATGCTGAAACTGCAATTTGAAATTTAACCGGTAGTCTGAGCTGAATCCAGCGGAATTGTAAAAGTAAATGTTGTTCCTTTCCCAGGTTTGCTTGAAACAGAAATTGTCCCGCCATGTTTTTCAACAAATTCTTTGCAAAGAATCAATCCAAGTCCTGTACCAGCTTCATGATCAGTTCCATGCGAAGAATGACTGATATCAATTCTAAATAAATTGTTTAACGCAATTTCGTCCATTCCAACTCCTGTATCAGAGACGGAAATATTTGCGAAAGATTTATTTAAAGTTGCAGATACTGTAATGATGCCATTTCGCGGAGTAAATTTTATGGAGTTTGTTAAAAGGTTTCGCAAAATGGTATTAAGCATATCTTCATCGGCAAAAAGCTTTATGTTGTCTGAGATTTCGGAAATCATTTTAATATCTTTTTTCTCAGCAGAGCTTTCAAGCAGATCAAAGTTGGAATTAATTACATGATGAAGGAATATAGCTGACTGATTAAATTCAATTCTTCCTGTTTGAGACCGCGACCACTGAAGTAAGTTTTGCAAAAGATTATGCGATAACTCAGCAGACTTTTTCATTTCTTCCAGATAAAATTTTCTTTCATCGTCTGTCAATTCAGAATAATCGGAAATAAGAAGATCCGAAAACCCGAGAATTGTTATAAATGGGTTCCTTAGATCATGTGCAATTATTGAAAAGAATTTATCCTTGGTAGCGTTGAGTTGTTGTAGTTCGAGTGTAATCTTTTTCATCTCATCTGCGTTTCTCTTTCTTTCAATTACCTGTGCAACCTGTGCAGCGACAAACGAAAGAATCTGGACCTCATAATCACTAAACGCTTTTTCGTTTTCATAATCCTGAACAACAATTACACCGAGAGTTTTGCCCTCGATTTTTAAAGGAACACCAAGCCATATTGCCTGCGGTGCACCAATCAAATCAACTTCGCCCTGTTCGCGTAATTCTAAATCTTTTTTCGCATCGATTAATGCCGGGGTTCCCAGGCGCATTACATATTCTGTTAAACCTCGCCCCGGTTTTTTAGGTTCTTGAGGAGGATCGAATTCATCAACAAAATATGGAAAAGAAATTACGTTCTGCTTTTCATCGAGCAACGCTATATAAAAATTCTTGGCGGGCATAAGATTGCTTACTTCCTGATGCACTTTTTCATAAAGATTATACATATTAGAAATTGTATAAGCAGTCTCTGATATTGCAAAAACAGCCTCGCGAAGTTTTTCGTTTTGCAATCTTTCGGTAATGTCTCTCATAACAGCTTGAACCAGCTTCCGGCCGTTTATCATAACTTTATTAAGAGATATTTCGGTATCGATTAGCTTTCCATCTTTTCTTTTAGGCATCCAGTAAAATCTTTGCGGAGTTCCGTTGAACGCTAAAGCAATTTTTTCGTTTGCATAATCGTGGGAATTTTTACCATTTGGTTGAAACTCGGGTGAAAATTGCGACGGTAATAATCCAATAAATTCTTCACGCTCATATTGAAGAAGGTCCAATATTGCCTGATTACAATCAATAATACTTTCATCTATCAAAAATATTCCATCAACAGAATTTGTAAATAGTGATCGATATAATAATTCTTTTAATTTTATCTGTTCCTGATTTAATACTTTTTCGGTTATATCCCGGGTTATTCCAAAAGTACCAATGATATTTCCATATTTGTCATACCAGGGCATCTTAGTTGTTGATCCCCAGGTGGTTCTTCCATCAAGCCAATCTTCTTTTTCTTCTTTTCCGATTAATGGAATTCCTGTTCGAATAATTTCTTGCTCGTCGTTAAATGCCTGTGTGGAATGCTCAATTCCGAAAATATCAAAATCAGTTCGGCCATATGATTCCTCGGGACTATTGAGACCATGCTTTCTGGCCAACGCATTATTAATTCGCACAAAACGGCTTTTCCTGTCTTTGAAATAAATGCTATCCGGAATGTTTTCTAATAAAGTATCTAATAAAGTTTGTTCATTCTCAAGTCTCTTTATTATTTCCTTTTGATCAGTCAGGTCTTCAATAAAAGCTATTAACTCTACAACTTTGGAATTTACTTTCTTTGCAACAAAAATGGTTACCCGGGTAGGAACAACTTTTCCGTTTTTCGAAATATATCGTTTTTCAGTTTGAGCTCTAGTGAGTTTTCCGTTAAACAGATCCGCAATTAATTTTTGTGTTAGATCATTATCTTGTGGGTGGCTTATGTTTGCAACAGTAAGTTCATTTAATTCTTTTTTCGAATAACCGAGAACATCTACAATCGCTTTGTTAACATTAATAATTTTACCATTAAGATCGAAAATAACGATTCCAAATTCAGAGTTCTTGAATATAGCTTCAAAATAATCATTGGTATCAGTAGAGTTTACTTTTGATTTTGACGGCGATTTCGCTTTAGGTTTGGAAATTTTTTTTTCCGAAGAATTTTTTTGTGGAGTTGCATTTTTAGAATTTATGGGCATTGTTTTCCTGTTTGATCAAAATGCATATCATATAATAATTCAATATAAAAAAATGATATGAATAATCGAAACTTTAAGTTACTGGATAGTTTAACCATGGAAACAATATAAAGTGCTGAAAAAGATATGGGATTAATTTTGGGATGTCATCAAATATCAAATAAGATGATGGCATTGTAACATGTGAATGAATTAACTTTGTTCTTATATAAAATGGGAGAAAAAGTGAAAAAAATTTTTTATTGCTCAGTATTATTAATATTTGTTCTGGCCGGCTGCAAAGAAACACTAAAAGAAAATGGAAGTCCCTCTTATATAGCGGAAATAAAATCGTGGCATAATAAACGAATCGAGAATCTTAAAAAGGAAAATGGCTGGCTTAATCTGGTTGGATTACTTTGGCTTAGAGAGGGGGAAAATACAATTGGATCATCAACGAATAATGATATTGTTTTTCCTCCTGGTTCGCCGGAATTCATTGGAACAATTACAATGAAGGATACGAATATTGTTATTAATGTAGCTGGAGGAGTCAATGTTACTTATAATGGTTCCGGAATTAAAAAAATGCAATTGCACACAGATGCCGGGGGAAAATCAGAAATGCTTCAGCTTAATTCATTAAGATGGAACCTGATTAAACGACAAACAAAAATTGGAATACGATTGCGGGATCTTAACTCGTCTCTCGTTAAGAATTTTAAGGGAATCGAGACTTTTCCTATAAATGATGAATGGAAAATTGAAGCGAAATTCGAACAGTTTGATCCCCCTAAAAAAATTCCAATCCCTAATATTTTAGGAATGATTGATACTTCAAAAGCTGCCGGAATGGTTGTTTTTGAAAAGGAAGGAAAAAAATTCTGGCTGGATGCACTCGATGAAGGTGACAAACTATTTATAATTTTTGCGGATGAGACAAGCGGAATAGAGACATATGGTGCCGGCAGGTTTCTATATTTGGATAAGCCGAAGGAAAATGAAAAATTTTATATCGATTTTAATAAAGCATATAATCCACCCTGTAATTTTACAAAGTTTGCAACCTGTCCGCTTCCACCAAGACAAAATCATTTAAAGTTGAGAGTAACAGCCGGAGAAAAAGTATATAACAGCGAAGGGCATTGAAAATATTTATTAGAGCAGAAGAATTTAATTCTTCTGCTCTAGATTTATCTTCTTGAGTATGAATTTCCCTGTAAACTCTTTCGAATTGTCTTACTGTATCCAATATCAAATTTGCTAATCAGGTTTTGAAGATTTGTTGTGAGATTGTTAAGATCTTCCGAAGCTTTTGCAATTTGCTGCAAACCTTTAGCGGATTCCTGGGAAACATTGGAAATGTTTTCAATGCTTCTTGAAATTTGTTCCGCAGCGGATGATTGTTCTTCACTTGCAGAAGCAACCTGATTAATCGAATCGATTACAAGGGTCGTGCTTTTCATAATTTCATCTAGTGACACAATTGCACGT
This sequence comes from Ignavibacteria bacterium, assembly GCA_027347805.1. Lineage (GTDB taxonomy): Bacteria > Bacteroidota > Ignavibacteria > Ignavibacteriales > Melioribacteraceae > Stygiobacter. Next base: position 5,127 of record DAIEQP010000158.1, read on the forward strand.
TTTGCAAGATCTTTACCAACATCAACTCTTTTTGTTCCGCTTTCAATTGAAGTGACTGCATTGCCGGTATCTCTTTGTATTTGGCGGATCATCGTTGCAATTTCCTTGGTAGCCTTTGTGGTTCGTTCAGCGAGCTTCCTCACTTCATCTGCAACAACTGCAAATCCTCTTCCTTGTTCACCAGCACGCGCTGCTTCAATGGCTGCATTCAAAGCCAGGAGATTTGTTTGATCTGCGATATCTTCTATTACCTGAACAATTTCGCCTATCTGATTACTGTTATTGCCAAGATCTTTTACAATACTTGCGGCATTATTTACTACATCTGCAATTTGATTCATTCCATTTACGGTTTCTTTAATAACATCACCGCCGTTATTGGCAGTAAGTCCAGCGGTTTTTGAATATTCTGCAGCGTTAGAAGCATTTCTTGTTGTTTCAAGAATTGTCTTTGTCATTTGTTCAACAGCACCGGCAACTTCTGTTGTCTGAGATGATTGTTCCTGCGCACCGGATGCCAATTCTTCAACGCTTGCTGTAATTTCATTTGAAGCGCTGGCAGTTGCTTCAATTGCGTTTACAACAGAGCTCATTGCTTCTCGGATATTTTTAACAGCAGAATTGAAACCGTTAAATAGTTTTCCGATATCATCATCATTATTGGTTTCAAGATGAACAGTTAAATCACCCTGTTCGAATAATTTCATCTTCTCTAAAATTAAACCGACATTATTTGCCAAATATTGTTTCTGATCTTCGCTGTTCTTAACGGCTTCAACTATTTTTTTCTCTACACTCTGTTTTTCTTCCATCAATTGATGATTTGATGTTTTTATGTTTTCAACCATAATTTGAAAACCGGAGGCAAGAACCCCAAGTTCATCCGAAGTATTAATAGCTAGTTCAGTGTTTAAATTTCCAGATGAGATTTGTTGAGCTGCTCCGGTAAGTTCTAATATTGGTTTGGAAATTATTTTGTTTATTCTACTCGAAACCAGAAGTGAAAGAATTATCGATGCAGCAAGAAAAACAAAAAACACAATCAGGGTTTGGTTATAACCCAATTCCGCTTTATCAAAACTAGCCTGGCTGCTAGCTAGTGTTATCTTTTTAATCTCTTTTAAAGTTTTGGAAACCTGCAGATATTTTTCATCGACAGTACTCATTGCCATTGTTGCAGTAACCAAATCGAAACCGGCAAAATCAATTACACTGGCTACAGCTTTTTGAAACTGAGTTGCCTGTTCTACTGCTTTAGAAAAAATTTCTTTCTTTTCAGGAATGACTTCGGTTTCAACAGATTGTTTCAGCGCATTGATTACATTTTTCAGAGTATCAAGTTGTGATTGACTCAGTTCGTTTAAACGCGACTGGTTGAAGTTGGCATTTGCCCAGGTAATGAATTGAAAAATATTTCCATAAACTTCTGTAATTGATTGCATGTTTTTGTCAGCATTAACAGTCAACTGGAAGTCTGTATGATATATTTCTTCAAGAGCATCTTTTTGAGAATGAAGTCCCCACAAGCCAACAACAAAAAATGCTGCAAGAAACGACAAAACAATTACTGGAGAAATTAAAAGTTTGTACGAAATTTTAAGATTACTAATCCACTTGTTCATATTTTCCTCTTTACGAATCAGAAGGTTATTACTTCGGATTCTATTAACTCTTACCTTTTATAAGCGCCGCATCCAAATACAAAATCACCGCTCTTTTCTATGTAAGCAGTTTTGTCTTCTATTTTTTTGTCAACGGGATTTGTCCATTTATAATTTTGCCAGCCTTTTCCTTTTGCTTTTATTATTTCAAGACGTTCTTTAACAAATGCTTTCCCGTCTGCATCTTTAAGATCAATTAAATCTTTGCCGATCATTTTGGGGTTTCCGCCATGCGCAACGCATTTACCGTTAAGATCATATACAAACACATATAAATCACCTTTCACAAAATCACCTTTCAAATCGCTGATTGCTGCAAATGTTTTATCCTGACCATTTGCTTTGAAAAATGTAATTGCTTTCTTTACTAGTGCTTCTGCTTCGGCTGTAGTACCGCCTTTCTGTGCATAATTTGTTGTGAGCAATATTGCAAATACAAGAAACAGCTTTATAATTGATTTCATAGTAACTCCTTTTGTTAGAATCTTGTTTGTATTTCAAAAATTAATTTATCCGGATTTGTTGTTTTCCCATCTTTATAATCGAATTTTTCGTAATTGATTCTAAAGTGAGCAAATGTAAGTTTTGCGAATTGAAACGTTACGCCAATTGTAGTTCGTCCAATTTCATCTTTATCTATTGAAGTGTTGGGATCAAAATTTTCATAACGGATTGCAGGTATAATGTTTTTAATAAATGAATCGTTAATGTTGATATCGTAAACTGCAAATGCAAAATATGATACTCCGTTAATTTCGGGTAATAATAAAGTTGATGATGCGGATCTTACAACATATTCTCCATCGAGAAAAAGAGAACCAATTTTATAGTCTGTACCAAAATCAAAAATATTATAGTTGACTCCGGCAGCTTTTCCATTATAATAGTTCGCTGCTACATTTAAATATTTTATCGGTGTTACATTGCCCCTAAGACAAAGGTCTGCGGTTTTATCATTTTCTGTTTTATTAAAACCGGCTCCGTTAAAAGAACCAAGATTAAATTCGGCACCAACGGATCCTTTTAATTTGTAAGTAAGCATAACGCCAATATCTCTAATTGAAGGAGACATATTTGTATGCAATGGTCTGTTTACAAAATCTGTTACCTGATCAGCACGGAGGTTGTCAGTACTAAAAGGAACTTTGAATTGACCGGCGGTTATATCAAAATTCTGAAATGGGGTGATAATTCCTGCGGCATCGAGTAATACATCGGAAAATGTTGCAGAAGCACTGCTTACAACCTGAGTGTTATTTACAGTTGTAGTCGTTGTGATTAGTTTTCCCAAACGGGTAAAATCAACCTGAAATTTATAGCTTGCATACTCATTCACTGCCCCGGCAATATTTAATCTTGCTTGTTTTACAAGATACTGTCCTTGTGCTGTTGAGAAGTCCGCCTGATACCAGGCGCGAACATATCCTGTGAATTTAGGTGAATAATCTTGTTTTTCTTGAGCTGTGAGTGAATAAACCATTAGAAGTAAAAAGAGTAATAATCTCTTCATCTATTCTCCTTTCTTTGTTATTGTAGTGAATAATAATCGAATATTTTATTCTATTTTTAAATGAGGAAGTTGTTAACGGGCGCATTTCGTGAGTAAGAGGGAAAGATAATCTGAAATCAACAAATTCAACTCTGATCATTCAGATGCTGAATAACAATATCGCTTAATATCCCAATAGATGCGGATTGGAAAATGGCAAAACTGACAGTTAATAATTATGATTTATGAACTGTCAGTTTGTCGGTAAAGTAATTTTATTGGAAAATTGCTTCACAAAAGAGGAATATTTAACCCAAGCACAAAATTGTTTTGGTTCAAATGGTTCAATTTCCAGGTGAATTCCAGTTTGAATGGAAATAATGCCTGTCCAATTCCGAATCCAATTTCGGCAAATGGTGTTTTGAATTCTTCAGCTTGAAGTTTGTTGCCGTTGCGATCCAGCGGAAGAATTGAATTGCTGCCGGATGAATTTTCAACAAATGCTGCATTAAAATGACCTGTTAAATTCATCTGCCAATCAATTAAAAAATTTAAATGCAGAAGCCGAAAAATTTCATCATTAAAATTATGTTCTATAGATAGAACTGCAATTCTATCACCAAATATCTCGCCTGTCTTTAATGTGCGGAAAGTAAAGGATTGCCCAATACCAGATATGTTTCCGGGAAGTGCAAACAATAACTGGTAAGGAACAGATCCATGCGAAAATTGACCTGTAATTGTCAGGTTCATTCTTGCAGATGCAAAAGTTGAAAAATTTCCATTCAACTGAATTCGATATGTCTGGTAATCTAAACTACTTTTTAAAATTTCCGAATTGCTGATAGTTACACTACCATTAATTCCCCAATATGCCTCTCCAAAATTTATTCTTCTACGATAATAACCATCTTCAAAATATTTTCTGAAATCAAGTTGAAAATTCAATGTGACTGCGTTGACCTTTGTTTCGTAAATAGGTTGGACTGGTAAATAAACTTTATCCCGCTGAAGCACTGAAAAATCTGTATTGACGTTTGCGTTATTATCTGTTCGGTTGGAAAATCCGATTCCCAAACCTAAAACAGGAAATGCCTGCGCCCAGAATCCAACAGAAAAACCTTTTGAATAATAGTAATCTCTAAAATCATATTTGGTAATAAGACTAGTTAGAGATGAAGTAAACCTATTATATCTGATTGATTCGCTAAACAAATCACTTAGTCTCGAAAATGCTCGGAAAGTTAAATTGTTTGTTCGGTATTCACCCAGATAAAAATTTCCACCAAGATCAACTTTAAATTTTTCATCATTAAATCCGTATGAAATATCGGTGCGAAGATTAAATCGTTTATCCAGTAAGTCGTAAGAATTAATTCCAAAATTTAGTGTGTGTCCTTCAACACGGTTAAAGGAATATAATCCGAGAGGACCGGTAACAGACAAATTTTTATTTACCGCAATTGACGTTGATAGAAGAGAAAAATTTTCTGCAAATCCTTTTGTTACGGCTTCTACACTATCAATTCGTTTATAAGCAGTAATTTCTTCATCAGTATTAGGAATGGTTTGAGTTGAGAGCCAGTAAGTTGAATCTTTTTTATCTGCATCCGACTTTACTTTGATGGCCGTCATATCAAAAAAATCACTTTTTAATTCATCATTGATCTGATAATTATAAAATATAGAATTTAACTCCGCGCCGAATTTGAATAGTCCCAGTGGATTTCCTTCAACACTAATTCTGTAATCTATCGGCATAACTATTTCATCTTTTATCGGAGTAAATTGCTGAATGATGTTAATTTTTTTGAATATTTTCCCGGGGTTGGCTGGATCATTTAATCCCGTTTCAATTTTAACCAGATTATAATTTTTATCGGCAATATAAATTGTTCCAACAAATCCCGGATCAACCCGATTAATCGGTTCAAAGTTAATTTTGAAAACAGTTTGTCTATCCATTGCCAAAGTGTCTTCAATTAAATAGTAATAATAATAAAGCGCACCATCCGAGATTGGACTTGGCAATTTTCTGTTTAGGAAGTTTACATCTTCGGAATAGAAATTTTGAATTAGTCTTCCTCCTGTAAACAAATTCATTGTAGAAGATGTATTTGCGCTCTGTTTTCTTGCAATTATTTCCTCTTTGTAATTGTCTGGTTTTTTAAAATATCCAATACTTTCGTTTTCAATAATCCCGCTTATCTTAAGTTTTGCAGAATCATTTTGGCTGGAATTAGATCCAACACCCACGCTAACCGATCTGCCTGTTGAACTGATGTCATTTACACTGCGTATCAATCCTTTTGTATATGCACGAAATACATACGAATTTAATTTATAATTTCTATCATGTTTTGCTTCGATTGCTCTACGTAATATTTCTACAGCGGGATTTTCCCCGGGGAATACGGTCACTTCCGGCATATTTACAGGAGTCGGCGAAAGGAATATTTCAATGGATTCATTGGCGAATAGCGAAACAGAAACGGTATCCGAAATAAATCCAATGCTTGAAACAATTAGTTTGTAATTTCCTTTTGAAAGTCTGAGTTCAAAAAGACCGTTTACAGTTGCTGTTGTGCCGGATAAAGTTCCGGCAATTCTAATGTTTGCATATGCTAACGATTGGGAAGTTAATTTATCTGAAACTTTCCCTTTGAATATTAACTGCTGTGCATCAAGTGAGATGGTTATTATCACGCAAAGAGTAATTATCAATGATTTCATCTTTTCTCTATGTCTTATTAAAATGTGCGCGGAAACTAAGTTGAAAATAAATAATCTGGAATTCAAAAAAAGATTGAATATTTTTCCTCTGTTAGACGAAAACTTTTTGTTAAATGTTTCTGTTTAGATCATAAAAAATTATTTGAATGAAAATAGCAATCACCGGTGCCACGGGATTAATTGGCAGGGAAATATCATCAAAACTTATTGCCAGAGGAGATCAGTTAATTATTCTTTCCCGCTCGCCTGAAAATGCTATAAGTATAATTCCGGGTGCCTATAAATATATATGCTGGCCAGAAGGAAGCCCGAAATTATCCGATGAATTAAATAATGTTGATGCAGTAATTCATCTTGCCGGCGAAAATGTTATGGGTGGAAGGTGGAATGAAAAACAAAAGAAAAAAATATTAGAAAGTAGAACTAAGACTACTCGGAATTTGATTGACGCGATATCAAAAAGTAATACAGAAATTAAAACTTTTATTTCAGCATCGGCAATTGGGTTTTATGGCAGCGCAAATAATAAAGTAGATGAAAATTCATTGCCCGGAGATGATTTTCTATCCGATGTGGTTGTGGAGTGGGAGAAGGCCGCCGCAGAAGTTGAAAAATATTCTATAAGACGAGTTAACATTAGAATAGGAATTGTTTTGGCTAAAAATGGAGGCGCACTAAGTCCATTTACTAAAACCTTCAAATTTTTTATTGGTGGTAAGCTTGGCAACGGGAAACAGTGGTTTTCATGGATCCATATTGATGATCTAACAAATATTTTTTTATACGCATTAGATAATGCAGGTGTTGGTGGGGCTATTAATGCGTGCGCGCCTAATCCAGTAACTATGAATGAGTTTACAAAAAAGTTAGGTCAGATTATGAAACGCCCTTCGTTTTTTACTGTTCCCTCAGTTTTATTGAAACTTGTTCTTGGCGAAAGGGCAGATTTAATTTTGGGTGGTGTTTTTGTCCGATCTGAAAAGATTAGAGATCTTGGATTTCAATTTCGATTTAATGATTTGGATGCCGCATTAAAAGATTTGTTAAAAAGTTAGAAGCACATCATTGGTGATAGGGATTTTAACGGGGACTGATATAAACCAAAGTTATTATATTTGAAATAAATTTATTTGAGAAAAGTATGGATCCCATCAATATACTTGTAGCAATCAATTTATTCCTTACAATTAGCGCTAATTTTTCCGGTGCAAAAACAGGATTAAAAACATCGATTACAAAAGTTATTGAAAGACCCGATACATATTTGCAAAAATGGCCTCCAAATATTTCTGCAATTATTCTTCTAATTTCTATCCTTGGCGTATTTGGAATCGGTACATTCAATGCTTCGCAGATGGAAAACTATAATGTAATTAGAATAGTGGGGTTGGTTTTGTTTGTAATATTTTCCTGGCTGCAAATTTTTGCATACAAATCATTAGGCAAAAATTATGCACAGGATATTGTTATAAAAAAAGAACACGAACTTGTTACAAGCGGAGTTTTCAAAGTTGTAAGACATCCCCAGTATATCAGTCAATTGTTAAGCGATCTGGGTCTCGGCTTAGCATTGCTAAGCTATGTTGTAACACCACTGGTAATAATTGTTGAAATACCTTTATTTATTGCTAGAGCTCTTTTAGAAGAGAAAATGTTGCTGAAACATTTTGGCGATAAATATATTAACTACAAAAAACATTCAGGATTCATTGTTCCTTTTATTGGTTAAATAATGAAAGGTCTTTTAAGCATATTTCTTTTCCTGCTGTTGATTGGTTCTGTTTATGCCCAGAGGCTGTATAAAATATCTGTGCTGGTAAATGGAAAAGAAAAAGAATTATCCTACATCGTAAATCATGATCTGGATTACATCTCGGCCAAAGAATTTGGGAATTTACTTGGTGCAAAAGAAAGATATAATCCAGAAACAGCTAAGTTGGATTTAACTTTTGATTCAACCTCCATTAAGATTACCGCCAGAAACCAGTTTATATTGATTAATGAAAATGGAATTCAGAAAGTAATACAGATCCCACTTTCTACCATATTGTTTAAAGATGATATATATCTCCCAGCAGTGTATGTGATTGATGCTTTCTCAAAAACATCGGGAGCGAAAACTGAATATGATGACAGATCAAAAAATTTAAAGATCGATTATGCCGGTGAAGTAAAAGTTGCAGGTGCGGAAAATAAAATAGTGAAGAATAATGCTGCCGTTCCGGTAAATAGTAAAGGTTATGATATTTATGATATAAGTGTGGAAGAGAAAACAAACGGAACAATGGTTTTATTAAAAACGAATAAAAATATTCGTGTGCCGAGATATTCTATCAATAACGGAATATTATACATATTCCTATCGAGCTCCAACATAGCACCGGGAGTTGTTGCTAAAATTAAACCGGAAGGGTTAGTAAAAAAGATTCAGCAAAGTATTCTTTCTTCTAGAAATACACAGCTTGAAATATCTTTAAATGATGGGTATTCTTCTGCGGAAATATTTAAAGATCCTCAAACAAATGATCTGATCATTTCAATTCATAATAAACTTTTAAGCTCATATTCGGGAGAAGCAAAGTCAAAATGGAATTTTGATTGTGTTGTTATTGATGCCGGTCATGGCGGTAAAGATCCCGGGACAATTGGTGTAACAGGAATTAAAGAGAAAGATGTAAATCTCGGTATAGCGTTGAAACTTGGAAAAATTATAAACAAAGAATTGCCGGATGTAAAAGTTGTGTATACACGCAGTACCGATGAATTTATTGAATTGTACAAGCGTGGTAAAATTGCTAATGAAGCTGGGGGAAAGTTGTTTATTTCAGTTCATTGTAATTCAACTGAAAGCAAAGACAACGGTTACCGCGGATTCGAAGTTTATCTTCTTCGTCCAGGCAGAACAAAAGAAGCAATCAGAATTGCCGAATTTGAAAACAGTGTAATAAAATATGAAGAGAATCAGAATAAGTACGATAAACTTACTGACGAAAATTTTATTCTTGTAAGTATGGCGCATTCTCAGTACATGCGTTATTCAGAATCGTTTTCGGATATGTTGAATCAAACATGGAAGGAGAACGTTCAAATTCCTGCACTAGGTATTAAGCAGGCAGGATTTTATGTTCTCGTTGGGGCATCAATGCCTGGTGTATTAATCGAAACAGGATTCTTATCAAACAGAAAAGATGAATCTTATTTAGCAAGCAAAGCGGGCCAAAATACTATTGCAGAAACAATATTTGCTTCAATCAAAAAGTATAAAGAGTATTACGATAAACAGATAACTAATTAGTTCGTTGCTTCGTTTCAATTCTTAGACTAACTTTACACATCAAATATTTCTTGAAAGGTTTTTAATTAATGACAAATGCACAAAAATGGATTGCTTCATTTCTTGGACTGTTTTTAGTATTACTTATTCTTGGAAAAATTACTAAGAAAGAAGATACGGCTGAATCTTTTCCGACTATGATGGGGCAAATGCAGGAAACAACTCAAAGTGCCAATGGACTCGGTTTAATTAAGCAGAGCGCATGTATTACATGTCATGGGTCTGAATTGCAGGGGACAAAGATAGCGCCGGCATTGTCCGATCTAAAAAAATTCTGGAACCGCGATAAACTAATAAATTACCTGCGAAATCCATCTTCGTTTGGAACAGATGAAAGATTTGTTCAATACAAGGAGAAATACAAAAACATAGTAATGCCATCTTACAATAATATTGATGTGAAAGAGCTTGGAAAAATTGCCGATTATCTGTTGAGTAAATAAAAATTATAAAAAAACCCGATTTAGTAAATCGGGTTTTTTGTTTTGTATACATCATTAAAAATTAAACAATTCCCTGATCAATCATTGCGTCGGCTACTTTAACAAAGCCGCCAATATTTGCCCCGTTTACATAATTACCCGGCGTACCGTATCTTTCAGAAGTATCTGTACATGTTTTATGAATGTTTTGCATAATCATATGTAATCGATTATCAACTTCTTCGCGGGTCCATCCAAAACGCATGCTGTTTTGTGCCATTTCCAATCCTGATGTTGCAACACCGCCTGCATTTGCAGCCTTGCCTGGGCCATATAGAATTTTTGAATCTACAAACTGGTTTATAGCTTCGATTGTTGAAGGCATATTTGCTCCTTCGCTAATTACATAAACACCATTTCTCAAAAGATTTGTTGCATCAACACCGTTTATTTCATTTTGAGTTGCAGAAGGGAAAGCACAATCAGCTTTGTGGTTCCATAATGGATTGAAAATACTGTTCGGATCAATTGTTGTGTAAACAGCCGATTTAAATTTATCTGCATACTCTTTTATTCTTCCTCTTAGTTCATTTTTTAATTCCATTACATATTTCAATTTTTCTCTATCGATACCAGCCTCATCATAAATGTAACCATTTGAATCGGATAGAGTTAAAACTTTACCGCCAAGATCAAGAATTTTTTCAACAGTGTACTGGGCAACATTTCCGCTGCCTGATACAAGACAGTTTTTATTTTCCAAAGTTTCGTTGCGGGTTTTAAGCATTTCGGCTGCAAAATATACTGCACCATATCCGGTTGCTTCCGGTCTAATTAGTGAACCGCCCCAGTTCAATCCCTTTCCAGTTAATACACCGGTAAATTCATTTCTTAATTTTTTGTATTGACCGAATAAGTAACCGATTTCTCTTCCTCCTACTCCGATGTCTCCCGCCGGGACATCAGTATTGCTACCAATATGCCTGAATAATTCATTCATAAAACTCTGGCAGAACCGCATTACTTCGCTGTCGCTTTTTCCTTTTGGATCAAAATCAGATCCTCCTTTTCCACCACCCATTGGAAGTGTCGTTAAACTATTCTTGAAGACCTGCTCGAAAGCGAGAAACTTTAAAATGCCTAAATTAACAGAAGGATGAAATCGTAGACCACCTTTATAAGGACCAATGGCGCTATTCATCTCAATTCTAAAACCGCGGTTAATCTGAACTTCTCCTTTATCATCAACCCATGGAACGCGGAACAGTATAACTCTTTCAGGTTCAATAATTCTTTCGATGATTTTTTCTTTTCGATAAATAGGATTTTTTTCTAAAACAAGTGATAAAGATGTTGCTACTTCAGATACTGCCTGATAAAATTCCGGCTCACCTGGATTTTTTGCCTGCACTTGAGCCATCAAGTCTTTAACGAATTCTGCCATATTAGTCCTCGTTTTGATTGAATAAAGTGGTTTTTGTTAAGTTAGAGTTAGAATTGATCCGAAAGAAAAACCTGGATCGGTTTTTTAACGTTTATATTAATTATTTATAATTCTCTAGAAAGGGAATTCAATTGGGACTTGCAAAAGCGCAAATCGTATAAAGATTTTGTAAAGAACTTTGCAAATATATAAAGATTTTATAAAAATGCATAAAATTTCTTTTTTGTGTATAATTATGCATAAATATAAGCTGTTGAAATTTCATTCCTGTATTGGGAGGAAATACATTTCTAAATAAAAATTATTTCAAGATAAAATCGATTATTAAATACTATGCCCGGATATAATCAAAATTCGATATTGTTGTTAATCATAAATTTCTAAATTTTGTTTTGTTGGAAAATTTATCAATGAATATGGCGTTCAATCCTTTTGAAATGGCAAAAGAGCAATTTGATAAAGTTGCTGATTACCTTAATCTCGACGAGGCGACAAGGGATTTTTTGCGAAATCCGGAGAAAGAATATTCGTTTGCTATTCCAATTAAAATGGATGATGGAACAGCAAAAGTTTTTCGTGGATTTCGAGTTCAGCATAATAATGCACTAGGACCCGCTAAGGGAGGGATTAGATTCCACCCGGAAGAAACCATTGATACGATAAGAGCTATTGCAATGTGGATGACATGGAAATGCGCAGTTGTAGATATTCCTCTTGGCGGCGGGAACGGGGGAGTAATTTGTGATCCTCACAATTTAAGTATGAGAGAACAGGAATCAATTTGCCGCGGATGGATTAGACAGATGGCAAAAAATCTGGGACCGCTTCAAGATGTTCCCGCACCGGATATAATGACTAATGCTCAGCATATGTTATGGATGCTTGATGAGTTTGAAAAAATTCATGGTAAAAAACAACCCGGACTGATTACAGGAAAACCTGTTGGATTAGGAGGTTCGTTAGGAAGAAATGAAGCTGCGGGTTACGGATTGATTTTTACAGCGAGAGAGGGATTAAAAAAGATTGGATTGAGAATCAACGAAACCTCTGCAAGCTTTCAGGGTTTTGGATATGTTGCACAAAGTGCGGTTCAATTATATAACCTACTGGGCGGAAAAGTTATTTGTGTATCCTGCTGGGATCAAAAAGATAACTGTTCGTATGCATATAGAAAAAAAGAGGGAATTGATCCCAAACAGCTGCAAAAAATAACAGATAAATTTGGGGGTGTTAACAAAACCAAAGCGGTTGAACTTGGGTATGAAGTATTAAATGGAGATGAATGGATTGATCAGGAAGTTGATATTCTTTTCCCTTGTGCATTAGAAAATCAAATTCATATAAATAATGTTTCTCAAATAAATCCAAGAGTTAAAATGATTGCAGAGGGGGCAAATGGACCAACTACTCCTGAAGCCGATAACATAATTAAGGAAAGAAATATTTTTTTGATTCCAGATTTTTTAGCAAATGCGGGCGGAGTTTCATGCAGTTATTTTGAGCAGGTTCAAAACAACATGAATTTTTACTGGGAGAAAGAGGAAGTGCTTGCTAAATTAGATGTCAAAATGACATCTGCTTTCAATGCAGTTTACAAACTTGCACAGAAAAAAAACATGTTTATGCGAGATGCGGCTTACGTAATAGCTATTAACAGGGTTGTACAGGCATGCCGGGAAAGAGGCTGGATATAGAAATTCAAAACATAATTCAAATTAATTAATGCAAAAAAGTAATTTAAATAACGACAACCTACCTCAATTTGATAGACAATTCTTTTCTTCACGTGAAAAAATAATGTGTATCGGTGAAGGTTCACTCGGAGGAAAAGCCAGCGGGTTGAATTTTGTTCAGAGAATTTTAAAAGAAAAAATACTGCCTGAAGAATTTCCAAGCGTAGAGGTAACTATTCCAAGGTTGGTTGTTTTACGCACACAGATATTTGATCAGTTCATGGAAAGAAATGACCTGCATGAAAAAGCGTATTCAAATCTAAACGACCTGCAAATAATCTATGCGTTTCAGCAGGCAGAATTGCCGGTAGAAATTCTGGGAGATTTAAGATCCTTAGTGGAGAATGTACATATTCCCCTTGCAGTTCGATCTTCCAGTTTACTTGAGGATGCAAAATATGAACCTCTTGCCGGAATTTATTCAACTAAAATGATTCCCAACAACCAAGCAAATCCGGATGAACGATTCAGAAAACTTATTGATGCAATTAAATTCGTTTATGCATCAACATTTTTTAAATCGTCAAAAGATTATTTTGATGCAACATCTCATGATATTAAAACAGAAAAAATGGCAGTTATAATTCAAGAGGTAGAAGGAAATAATTATGGAGAAAGATTTTATCCGAACATTTCGGGTGTAATAAAATCTTATAATTTCTATCCAACAGGAAATGCTAAACCGGAACAGGGAATTGTAAATCTTGCGTTGGGATTAGGCAAAACCATAGTTGATGGGGGAACTTCTTGGAGTTATTCAATAGCATATCCTAATTCAATACCTCCTTTCGCAGATGTTCAGGACATGCTTGAAAATACTCAGACGAAATTTTGGGCAATCAATATGAATCCTTTTATTGAATATAACCCAGTTGCAGAAACAGAATTTATGTTCGAAGCAGAAATTAATAATGCGGAATATGATGGAACGCTCAATTACATTGCTTCAACTTATGATCCTTCATCTGATAGAATCAAAATGGGAATAGGAACGAAAGGAATTAGGTGTTTAAATTTTTCTCAACTGTTAACCATGAATGAGTTTAAGTTCAACAATGTTGTGCGTAAATTGTTAAAAATATGTGAAGAGGCCATGAATGGCCCTGTTGAAATTGAATTTGCAGCAAACATTTTACAGACTGAAAAGAAAATGCATTTAGCTTTTCTTCAGGTTAGACCACTTGCGTTGGCGGAAGAAGTTGTTGATTTAACTGATGAAGAAATGGAAGGTGAGGAAGTATTAATTGCTTCTTGCAATTCTTTGGGAAACGGTGTAATAAATAATATTAACGATATTGTTTTTGTTAAGCCGGAAACGTTCGATAAAAAAGATACTAGATTAATTGCTTCCGAGATCGCAACTTTTAACAGGGAGCTGATTAAAAAAAGAAAACCATATCTGCTGATAGGTTTTGGAAGATGGGGAAGTTACGACCCGTGGCTCGGCATTCCTGTTGAATGGCCCCAGATTGCCGGTGCAAAAGTAATTGTTGAAGCCAACGTATCTCAAATGAATGTTCAGCATAGTCAGGGTTCTCATTTTTTTCATAATCTTACAAGCCAGAATGTAAGTTATATATCAATTGATCTTGATTCTAAATACAAAATTGATTGGGACTGGATAAATAAACAGCAAACTGAAAGAGAAACTGAATTTGTAAAACATGTTTCTTTTGAAAACCCATTACAGATTAAAGTTGATGGTAAAACCAGCCGCGGTATAATCAGGAAAAGCATTTAAAATAAAAAGAGCGATTTTAATCGCTCTTTCGAAAACATTTAACAACACTGTAAAACTAAATTATGCTTTGTTAGCACTTCCAAGTACATTAACAATTTTGTGCTTGTAAAGTTCTTTCAAACTATCGCGAGCAGGACCAAGATATTTGCGTGGGTCAAACTCAGCAGGATTTGAAGCCATTACTTTTCTTACTGCAGCTGTCATCGCAAGACGTCCGTCAGAATCAATATTTACTTTACAAACAGCAGAGGCGGCAGCGCGGCGCAATTGTTCTTCAGGAATTCCAACTGCATCTTTTAGCTTTCCACCATTCTCATTAATAATCTTTACTAATTCTGCTGGAACAGATGATGCACCGTGAAGAACAATCGGAAAACCAGGAATTCTCTTTTCACATTCTTCAAGAATATCAAAACGAAGCGGCGGAGGAACTAAAATTCCATCTGCATTGCGTGTGCATTGCTCTGGCGTAAATTTATTTGCGCCGTGAGAAGTTCCAATTGAAATTGCCAATGAGTCAACACCGGTTTTCTTTACAAAGTCTTCAACTTCTTCCGGTTTTGTGTAATGTGTAACTTCACTGCTAACTTCATCTTCAATTCCTGCCAGCACGCCAAGTTCACCTTCAACGCTAACATCATATTTGTGTGCATATTCAACTACCTGAGCAGTAAGTTCAACATTTTTTTCATAAGAATGATGTGAACCGTCGATCATTACAGAAGAGAAGCCGGATTCAATACATGATTTGCAGAGTTCGAATGTATCGCCATGATCTAAATGCAATACGGTCGGAACATCAAATCCAAGTTCATGAGCGTAATCAACAGCACCTTTTGCAAGATGTTTCAGCAAAATTTGGTTTGCATATTTACGAGCGCCGCTTGAAACCTGCAGAATAACTGGAGATTTTGTTTCAACGCATGCACTCATTATAGCCTGCAATTGTTCTAGGTTATTAAAATTGAAAGCGGGAATTGCATATCCGCCTTTAACTGCTTTTGCAAACAGTTCTTTGGAATTTACTAATCCAAGTTTTTTGTAATTAATCATATTTTCGCCATTTATTATTTAATGAATTTCATAATCAGCGTCGCAATTATATGAAAAAGCGCTCATCAAAAAAAGAGAGATTTCGATATTATAAATCCAAATATGCAACAACGCCGATATGAAAAGTGAAGAAATCTGTTTTTGATTTTCTAGGCTGGAAAATTGTTTTCCCAAGACTATTTACAAAAACACTTTCCTCAGTCAAATAATTTGCTTCTGTTCCAAACAAATAGCGGGCTTTCAAATCGAGAAATAATGTGCTTACTTTTTCAAGATTATCTGTCAGCTTAATTAATATTCCGGCACCGCCGCCGTAATTCCATGTGAAATCATCATAATTTGTTGAGGAAGCAATGTAATGATCTCCATTTTCATTTTTTACTTCCGATGTTGTCCAGATATAAGCGCCGCCAAATAAACCTTCAACATATGGACGAACATCTCCCTGGAATGGACTAACCTGCATTAGTAAATGCAAATTTGCAACACTGTTTGTTCTGTTTAACTTTAGATAAATACCGGGAAAGTCGGACCATTCTCTTGTTTCATTTGTCATTCCGTAAACCAAATATCCGCCTTCAAATCCAATTGAAAAAGGTCTTTCTTTTGATGGCGACCAAAAAGTTCCCTGCACCTGCAATCCGAAACCCATCCTGTCTACATTTGCTCTAAAATCACCCTGGGGATAACCAAGCATTAAACTTCCGCCAACCGTCTGTGCATACACATCTAAAGCAGAAAAGAGGAGAATCATTAATAGTAAATACTTTTTCATTTCATTTATTCCTGTTTATTAATAACGAATTCATTTTACAAGAGTCATACCAAATTATTTGCGTTATAAAACTAAATAAACACAGATTTTAAAATTCTGTGTCTACTGAATAGGATAGTTGTAGTATACTTTTAAATTTTTTCAACGAAATTTCTTTTGCACCAAACATTTTTAAATGATCTGTTTGATATTGGACGTCTAACAATTGAAAATTTCTCATTCTGAGGTGCTCTATAAGTTTAACAAGTGCACATTTTGAAGCCTGCGATTCTTTCGAAAACATTGATTCTCCAAAAAAAGCACCCTTGTAGGTAATTCCATAAAGACCCCCGACTAATTGATCATCTGAATAAACTTCAACAGAATGAAGATGACCAAGTTTTTTTAATCCTTCGTAGGCTCCAATTAGTTCGTTTGAAATCCATGTTGATTCACGATTTGCACAGTTTTTAATTACATCCAAAGTGGCAAAATCAAATTTATATACGAAGCTGGAACTATTATAAAACTTCTTTAGTGATCTTGGAATATTAAAATCGTCAAGGGGGATAATTGTTCTAACATTTGGAAAATACCATTCAATTTTTCCATGCTCATCTGCCATAGGGAAAGCTCCATGAGCATACATCAAAATCATGTATTCCGGTTTAAGTAAATCATCATCTGATAATTCTGCTTGCTTAGTCATCAACTTTTACTTCGTAGGAAATAATGTTATAACCCTTTACGGTTTCAAAACCGGCGAAGATAACTCCAAGAAAAACGCAGCACATGCCAAGTAAAAAAGTAATTATAATTATGAAGTTTAATTTTCCAAGCGACAAGACTGACGATATGCCCAGTGTTAGTGAAGTTAAAACAAATAGCGCAACCGCAAGTGTATAACTGAGAACAGAATTTCTAACAAGCTTAGCTCGATAGACGAGAGCTGAAATTTGAATAGCTATGCTCTCCAATCGGACGTTATCTTGTGTGCTTGGAGTTTTCTCTCCAATTTTCATCATTAATCTTCTTTTCTCTTCATTTAGCAAACGGATTCTATTTACAACCAACGAATATTTATTATTAATGCCCAGTAAAAGTAAACCGCATGCACTGATCATTACTGCAGGTGCCAGCATTAATTGAATTATTTGTAATGCATTAAGTGTTACGCCGCCTAATAAATCCATTTTACACCTTTAAAATTATTTTCTATTTATTTTTAAGTTAAGCCACTTTTCAAGTGTTGTAAAAATCAATTCTTTTTCGGTCTTATCGAAACTTGAAATTCTTGTGCGATGTGAACCCCCTTTTTTTACCATCTTCAATGAGTTTGTTAATCCAGTCAACTGAATCGATGTCGCATTCCAGGTATCGTTGCCTCCGTAAATGTATAAAATATTATTCCCGGAACTTACTAGCCAGTTATTTATATCATTCATTACAGTCGCATCAAATTTTATTTTTGCATCTTTAGGAACAAGTATTGAATTGCTGCTGGTTGTGAATTCTGTTAACAAATCTTTCAATGGAGAAATGTCATAACCATAATAACCAATTTCATTATATGCCTGTACATAGAAAGCACCAAATTCTTCCATGGCCTTTTTAGTAAAGAAATATGGAGGATTAGCCTTTTTCATGTGCGCGTAAAGAACTTCCGCTGAAGAATTTTCAGATGGAATTTCTTCGCAGGTGGCAATTCCCCATTGCCAGAAAGCAAACGGGTACTCAAGTGTTATGTATTCAATCAGAAAATCATAATCACAGAAAAATTCCAGCTTATTTTTTTCGGCGTCTGCAGCAATGAGTTTTTTAATCTCTTCACGGTTTTTTAAAAATGCCCGCTGAAATTGTAAAATTTTATTTCTGCATTCTTCTGTTCCAACTGAATTTAGAAACATGTAGATGCGCGGGTCTTCGGCAGCAAGATTTACAGGTGCCACATAAGGAATAGATGCATCAACATCGTTTGGATAAAATCTTTTATAGAATAAAGTTGTTTCTCCACCTTTGCTTATTCCGGTCGATATCCATTTCCCGCTGTATATTTTTTTGAAAATCTGGTTTATAAAATGATGATCGTCAGCCGCCTGCTTGACGGTTAAATACTTCCAATCTTTTTTTTGCGGGATCGACTTCCCAAAGTATCGATGTTCAACTACAATCTGATTGGCATTAAATAGTTTTGTCGGCTCCTGTGCTGCATTGCCGCCAGCTGAATAACCTTCTGTAACAAAAACTACCGGTGAAGTATAGTTTTTATGTGAAAGGAAAACCCTTTGATTAAACTTGACCCCGTTGGGTTTATTATGATCTACCGGTTGAGATATCAATAATTCATAACCTTCTGTAAATGATGTGTCAACTTTGACGGTTGTAATCGAAGTTATTTCTTTTATGGATTTTAGTTTTTTGTAAAGCTCGGTTTCTGTTTGCGAATAAGAAAAAGAAGAGAAAAACAAAATTATAAGCAGGCTGAATGAGAATTTTTTCATGAGAAAATCCCGGTTATATTTGAATTTAGTCCGTTGCCTAAAAGTGTGAATATTTGATGAGCAAAATTTGGAATAAAACTCTCCGAAGGCAATACTCCGGAGAGGGAAGAAAAATTTATTTTGAGTAGATATAATTGTGCAGAACTTCAATTGTTTCCTTATGAACGTTGACATCTATTTCAAGCAGATCTCTCATTGCTAGAATTCCAAGCAGTTTTTCATTTTCAATAATTATAATATGTCGTGTATGTCTTGCCTGCATTTTCTTCAAGCATTCTTCATAAGACTCATTCACATCGGCAACTAGTAAATCTTTGGACATAATATCGTCGACAGCAACTGTTTTCAAATCAAGGTCTTTTGCAATGACCCTTCTAACAAGATCTCTTTCCGAGAATACTCCAAGTAATTTTCCATCACCATCTAGAATCGGGACGATTCCAATATTTTGATCGGCCATAAAGCAAACAGCTTTATAAATCGAAGTTCCTGACGGAACAGTTAAGAGTTTTCTGGAAGAGAGTAATTCTTTTATGTTTTTCATCCTGTTCTCAATTAATGTTGTATATCTGAAATGAATCTATGTTTTGGAAAGAAAAGTATCAAGAAAAAAATAATATTTGATCAGAAACCCGGATTAGTTTGTATTATTTAATCTCTGCGGTTAATTCAAAAGAACCAACCGCAGATTAAGAAGTTTTGGAAAGAATTATTTCTCATTCATAAATGGATAGCGATAATCTTTTGGCGGTAAAAAGTTTTCTTTGATTGTTCTTGCAGAAACCCAGCGAAGTAGATTTAAATGGCTTCCTGCTTTATCATTTGTCCCGCTTGCACGAGCCCCGCCAAACGGCTGCTGGCCAACCACCGCACCGGTTGGTTTATCATTGATATAAAAATTACCCGCTGCATTCATCAAAGCTTTGTTTGCAGTTTCAACTGCATATCTGTCCTGAGCAAAAATCGCTCCGGTCAAAGCATAACCGGAAGTGTTGTCGCAAATATTTAGAGTCTCTTCAAATTTATTGTCATCATAAACGTATATTGTCATTACAGGGCCAAAGATTTCTTCTTCCATTGTTTTGAATTTGGGATTTGTTGTAACAATTATTGTCGGTTCAATAAAATATCCAACCGAATCATCGAAATTTCCACCCGCAATTATTTCTGCATCGTTTGCTGATTTAGCGTATTTGATATAATCGGTAATTGTGTCAAAGGCACCTTTATCAATAACAGCGTTAAAGAAATTTGTGAAATCATTTGGATCACCCATCTTCACAGTTTTTAATTCTGCTATCATATAATCTTTTAACGTAGGCCAAATAGATTTTGGAATGTAGGCACGTGAAGCGGCGGAACATTTTTGTCCTTGATACTCGAA
>DAIEQP010000168.1 GCA_027347805.1 Ignavibacteria bacterium
ATTTCAAATACAAGGAATTGATCAAACCCTCAAAATATTTAATTGAAGGAATGGGGGATGAGTTTTTAATTAAAACTGCACTTCTTGATGAACTTGATGATATGTACCAGGTTGATGAAAAGAAAGCGTTTGGCTGGACAAAAAAACTAGCTTTTGAAGAGGGAATCTTAGTCGGCGGGTCCAGCGGTGCAAATATTTGGGGAGCGGTTAAACTTGCAAAAGATATTGATCGGGAAGCAAATATTGTAACTATTCTATGCGACAGCGGTTATAAATATTTTTCATCTATTTATAACGATGATTGGTGGGCAGAAAACAATCTTCTTTAACATGATTTCATGAATTTCAGCAATAATCTAATCGAAAAAAGGTTGAAATATTTTTTATAAAAAATATCTTTCCTTTTCCTTCTACCTAGAATACCTCAATTCAATTAGTTAATTTTGTTTCAATAATTGAGGAAAAAATGTCAAAAGAAATCAAAACAAAACGAAATCAAAATGCAGATGAATCCAAGTATTCAATGGATACTCATCTGATTTATGGCAAAGCTGTAACTGACAAATGGGATTATGCTCATCATGTAACTGCACCAATTTCATCTTCAACAACATTCAGATTGGATTCAGTTGAAAGAGGAGCCCAGGGATTTTCAGAGTTCGCTAATTCTGAAGGAATTGATAAAGCCCCCATTTTTATTTACGATAGACTCGGCGAACCAAATAAAGATATGCTTGAAGAAAATCTTGCATATGTAGAAAAAGGGGAAATGGCAGTTAGTTTTGCATCCGGTATGGGAGCCATTTCTGCTGTCCTTGGTGTATTGACAAAATCCAGTGATGAAATAATTGCTCATCATACACTTTATGGTTGCACATTCTCTCTGTTAAATAATTGGTATCCGCGTTACAATATAAAGGTTAAACAAGTTGATTTAACGAATATTCAAAATCTTCTTAATAATATAACCGATAAAACACGTGTTATATATTTTGAGACTCCAGCTAATCCATCAATGAGTATAGTTGATATGAAAGCTGTCTCCGATGAAGTAAAAAAAATCAACGAAACCAGAAGTGAAAACGAAAAAATTTATACAGTAGTTGATAATACATTTGCGACACCTTTTTGTCAGCGTCCAATTTTATTTGGAATTGATTTTGTTGTGCACTCATTAACTAAAGGTATTGGCGGTTTTGGAACAGATATGGGAGGTGTTGTAATTGGCCCTAAAAAATTTAGAGACTTAATTCTTCTTTACAGAAAAGATTTTGGTGCTGTATTAAATACAAAGAGTGCTTGGGCGATTCTAACATATGGACTTCCAACGCTCGGACTTCGTCAAAGACAGCAAATAAAATCAGCCATGAGAATTGCAGAATTTCTTAATGCACATCCAAAAGTTGAAACAGTAAACTATCCGGGATTGCCGACTTTCAAATTTCATGATATAGCAAAAAAGCAAATGGTAGATTTCAATGGTAACTTTGCACCCGGCAGTATGATATTTTTTATCCTTAAAGGCAACACTCCTTTGGAAAGCAGAGAGAATGGCAAACGATTGATGGATCATATTGCAGATTCTGCATATACAATGACTCTTGCAGTAAGTTTGGGACATACAAGAACATTACTTGAACATCCTGCTTCAATGACTCATTCAGCAATTCCTGCAGAGAAATTAGCGGAACATGGAATTGACGCTGGTGGTGTCCGCTTGGCAATAGGATTGGAAAATCCTGATGATATTCTTTTCGATCTTGAGGAATCATTAAAAATTGTTTAATCATTCAAAGTCCCTCTTTTATAAGAGGGACTTTTTAAGGTAATTAGTGAAAATTATTTATTCAGAACTCTTTAAGAAATTTCCAGAAATTGTATTCGGGTTTAGTACAAAGATAGGGCTGAACAGAAAAGAACCATTCTATTTTAATCTTTCTTTAACTGTCGGTGATGATCCAGATGCTGTTCAAACAAACAGAAATGTTTTTTTTAATGCACTTGGGTTAAAAAAAGAATCTGTTGCTATCCAAAAACAGATCCACTCAGACATAATTACTATTGTAAATCAAGGCGGATTAATTGGCCAGTCTGATGCCATGATTACAAAACAGCCGAATGTGGGACTTGCAATTTCCTCGGCAGATTGCGTTCCAATATTTATTTATAATAAAAAAAATGGAATAATTGCTGGTGTTCATTCCGGTTGGAGAGGAACTCAAAAGCAAATTTTGAAAAAGACTCTCTATAAATTAAGGGACGAGTTCTATTCATCACCTGAAAACATGTTTGTATTTGTTGGCCCATCAATTTCTCAAATGAATTATGAAATTGGTAAAGAAGTTGCTGAGTTGTTCAATCCGCAATACTGTTCTTTTAAAGAGGATAAAATATTTTTAGATGTAGCAAAAATTAACTATGATTTTCTGAGAGAATTTGGAATTCCTGAAACTAATATTGAGGTTTCAAATCTCTGCAGTTTTGATGAGAAGGAATTACTTCATTCTTATAGAAGAGATGGTGAAAAATCCGGTAGAGCATTTGGAGTAATTGCATTACGAGGAGATTCGATTTGAACGAAAATGTTAAAATTACACTTGGTTATCTTTTGATTTGTCTGCTTTGGGGTTCGACTTGGCTTGCAATCAGAATTGGTCTTGATTATATGACCCCAATTTTTTCATCTGCTGCCCGGTTTATAGTTGCATCATTTATAATTTATTGTATAATGAAATTCAAAGGAGTTAAACTACAGACGGATAGAAATTCTATTTATATGTACATAATTTTATCTCTCTTTTCATTTGCCGTTCCATTTGGATTGGTTTACTGGGCAGAGCAGTTTGTTTCATCGGGACTGGCCTCAATAATTTTTGCGTCTTTACCTTTCTTCGTTATTGTTTTCACCTATTTTTCGTTCAAACAAGAATCAATAGTACCTGCCCAGGTTGCAGGTGTTGTATTGGGATTTTTGGGAATCGTTGTAATATTTTCTGAAAATCTTCATCTAAGTTTGTCAACTAATATGTTGGGGCTTTTAGCATTGTTAATAAGTGCGATGATTCAAGCTGGAATTGCAGTAATTGTAAAAAAATGGGGCAAACATTTAAACCCTCTTTCAATGAATTTTTTACCTTTGATTAGTGCAGGAATTATTATGCTTGTTGTTTCATTTGCTACTGAAGATTTATCCAGAATTCACTTGACTTCCAAAGCAGTCCTTTCAGTTTTGTATTTAGCTTCATTCGGAACAGTAGCATCTTTTACAACATATTATTGGTTAATGAAAAGAATAAATATCGTTATTTTGTCCTTATCTTCTTTTATCACACCGATTATTGCAGTCATTCTTGGCTGGATGATACTTGATGAGAAGCTATCTTTACAAACTTTAATTGGAAGCATTTTAGTGCTTGTAGGAATTTTATTTGCTAACTTTAGTGGGTTAAAAAAATACTTGCTTAAAAAAAGTTTTAAGAATGACTAATA
>DAIEQP010000184.1 GCA_027347805.1 Ignavibacteria bacterium
CTTTCAAAAATTAATTCCAAACCGGATAAATGCGACAAGAGAATTGTTCAACTTATTATCGGTACCGGCAGGATTAATTATATATTGAACGTCGGGCTGAATAAATAAATTTTGCACAATTTCCTTTTTAAAAAATATTTCAAAAGTCGTTTCATTTTTAATGTCGTGTGAATTAAAACCGGCATGCGCCAAAGCTATTCCAAATTTGCTTTTCGCAAAAATATTCTGAAAATTAATTCCGGCTCCAAAATAGTAGTTGTGGAGATTTACATTAGCAGGGCTCACAGCCAGCTGGGCAAATACACCTAATTTCTTATTGTCCTGGAATTGCCAAATCGTTTGATCGCCAATTAAATAAAATCCGTAATTACTGCTAAACACCGATTTGTAATCATTGGTTTCATTATTGAATTCATTTAAATGAGAATGATAATATCCCCCGACTTTAATTATGCAGGGAAGTTCATTAACTGAGGTTGAATAATCCATTTCGGTAAAAAAAAGCAATCCATGTTCTTTATCCAACGACCAGTTTATATTGTATTCATTATGCTCGAATGCTTCCGGCATTCCATCATATAGAGCGGTTGAAATCGAAAAATTTTCTCCCAAGGAAAACTTTCCCATAATTCCCAGTGAAGTTAATGGGAAAATTGGAACGGGAACATTGTCTGAAATAACAGATGGAACGCCAAAGGAACTATTCAGGAAATCGGATGAAAATTCACTTACTACAAATTCAGTATTTAAATCCTGCAAGCCTATTTTCATTTCAATATTGTTGAATGATTGTTTAAACCATAATTCCTGAAAAAATGTATGATTACCGGCTTCAATATTTGATGCAGTTTGAAAGTCTCCAATTAGATCATTGCTGGGAGTTCCTCCGTGAGTGGATGCGCCATTAATAAAAAATACGCCGCCATTCCAAAGTCCAATATTGCCTGTCTCGAATTTCAGAAATAAATGAGCAATACCAAGATATTGCGAACCCTGCTTTATTCCCCCGCGAAGATTATTTATAAAATCGCCAACGTAACTGAATTCGTGAGTAAAAATATTTTTCACCTGAAGAACTGAATTCGAATCAATAACAGCTGAATTAATTTTGAGGTGATTAATTTCCTGCGAATAGATAATAGTGCTTATGCCTGCGATAATTAAAAATATTTTAGAGCACCTTTTCATTGCAAAAACAAATTCCTAAAATTTTCATCCTCAATTTATTTTTGGAGATAAAAGTCTTCAATCGCTAAAAAGAGTGAATTTTAGTGTGCTAATCCCAAGATGTAGGGATGAAAAAGGGCTGTTTTTGAACATAATTGAATGAATTTAATCGAGGAGAAATTCTAGTTTGTATAATCTTCCAGTAAAATTATTTTATTCGTGATAGCATAAATAGTAAGACCGGATTGGCTTTTTATTCCAGTCTTCTGAGAAATATTTTTTCTGTGGCTGATAACGGTATGAATACTAATGTTGAGTGCATCCCCGATTTCTTTATTCGACATACCTTTTACAATTAGTTTTAACACATCAATTTCCCGGTCGGTTAGGTGTTCCTGCTCGGCTGCGTGAATTTCAGAGTCGGAATTTCCCAGCTTGTTAATCAATTCATTAATGAATTCCATTGAATCGGTAATTCCTATTGTTTTATCAAAGTGGGAAAGAATCTGATTATCAAAAAAAGAATATACAAGCGCAATCCAGTATGTATCGGGGTTGTTTCTTTTAATTACATTAAAATCTTTTATTTTGTTTTGTATCTGTGCAGGGTTAATAATAACCGCGTCAAGTTTTTCAATGTGCGGTAAATTTTCGATCTCGTTTAAGATGTCAATTCTATACAGTTTAAGATAGGTACCCGATTTTGAAAAAATATTAGAAAGACCTTCAAAAATAATTGGAGAAGGTTCCAGAACGGCAATATTTATTCTACGTTTATTCAATTAAAGATTTTTCCAATTTGCTTATTAAAGGAATAAGGATTGTTTCTTCTATAGTTGAATGAATATTGAGATCATATTCTACTTCGAATAAACTGGTGATAATTTTTCTTCGCAAAACTCTATCGTTTTTAACGGGAATATGCTTAAGTAATAATTCTCTCAGGTCATTCAGCTTGAATTCAATGTCCGAATGATGGTCCCGGTATTCTTTTACTGAAAATGCCGTTCCCCCGGTTTCTGTCTGCTGCTTTCCAAGTAATTTATAGAAGTATGGAAACACCACTTTGTTTTCGTAAGCAAGATGTTCTTTAACTTCTTCAAAATATTCGTCAAAAAATTTTCCAATAAGTTTTATTTCGGGCAGGCTGTTAACTTGGTAAAGCTGTTCTATATAATTCTTTATTTCAGGATATTTTTCGTTTTCGTAATAGTTGTGGGAGTTTTTAAGGTAAAGAATAATTGAGTAAATATCTTCCTTGGCAAAACTGAAGTTGCCGGCAGGAGAGAAACCATTGTATAAATTGGCGAAAGAAATAAATACATCAATGCTAATATTGTTTTCGCTGCACAAATCAATTATAGTTTTATCGTGAAAAGGAAAATTTAATTCGAAATGCTCAAGTAAAAGCAGCAGGGAAGGATTTTCCAAAATTATTTCCGATACTTTCATCCCCGGCAAAATATAATTTCTCTTTGTTTGATACATAACTTCTTTCTCTATTTAATTATACCAAACGAACACAAGGAAAATACAAAATAATAATGATCAAAAATTTCAATAGAATATTATATTGATCCTGAAAGCGAAACGCCAAAACGCATTGTAGCTCCAGGCATCGGATATCCATCAATTATTTCATACTGTTTGTTCAGCAGGTTTTCCCCTTTCAGATAAATAGTAAATTGTTTTTGAATCTTGTACCAGATTGCCCCGTTTATTAATGTGTAATTCTGCTTTTTCTCTTTTGTTGAAGGAGTTGAAACGGCTGTTAAAAGATTCGAAATGTTTTTGATATTAACATTTAGCAGGAGAGAAGAAATACTGTAATTGCATTCAAAAAAAGCCTGCCCCCCGGGTGCACCAACTACCTGTGTTTCCATGTTTGTAAAACTGTAATTGCCATTCACTGAAAAATTAGAAGAGATTAAATACCTTGCCTGTAATTCAAATCCTTTGTTTTTAAGAGTGCTGATATTTTGGTTTTTGTTATTCGGAAAACTTCCTGTCATCACAATTAAATCACTTCCTTCAATTATAAAACCATTTAAACCAATCTCCATTTGTTCGGACATTAGTTTTTGTTTTATTCCAAATTCATAACTCCACATTTCTTCCGGTTTTAGATTAGTATTTGCTCCAAACAGAAATAATTCGCCTATTGTCGGGCTGCGAAAACCCTTTGATGCAGAAAGGCTTAAGATAGTTGTGTTAAACAAGTCATACTGAAAAGTAATTTGGGGAATTAGCTGCGTTCCATAAACCGAATGATTTGCTAATCTAACACCGCCATTGAATGAAAAATTATCTGTTAAATATTGATTGAATGTAACGAATGCTGCTGATTCGGTTACAGTTGTGTCTATCATCGGGGATTTGTTTCTGGCTGAGCCGCCGTAATTTTTTAATTCGATTCCAATTGTAGTTATGTTTTTGTCGAATAAACTGAGTCCTTGATAAATTGAAGAACCAAAGAGCTGATCATTCGAGTGAAAGCCATCATACAAATCATGAACGCCATTATTAAAAAAGATGATTGCAGAACCTTCGGTCTTTTCATTTTTATTATGAATCGATATTGATGTGTTGGTTCGGGTTGCTTTTGTCCAGACCGAATTGTTGCTGTATGGTTTATCGATGGTTCCCGGGTTGTATGCTTTTGTTGAGTTTATGTAACCATTAAAACTAAGTGACCAAACAGGGTTCAAATAATATGATGCATTCAACATACCAGTTGATGAATTAAATGATGCTGAGGGTCTTGAATTATCAGAGTAATCATTACTTAAAGAAACATTTGCATCAATCTTATCTGTTTTGATTCCTGCAGACCCGCTTAAACTTCTGCTGTTGTATGTGCCGAGGTTAAAATTGCCCGAATATGAAAATCCTTTATCGTGATTTTTTTTTGTTGTAATATTTATTACTCCGCTCATTGCGTTTGATCCATATAGAACCGAAGCAGGTCCCCTTACAACATCAACGGCTTCAATCTGAGATGAATAATAATTATCGGCTACCGGGTGCCCAAAAATTCCTGCAAATTCAGGACGGCCATCGACAACAATTAGCACTTCCTGAATTCCGGTGATACCGCGAATTGAAATTTTGCCGGCGGGATTCGAAATTCCAAATCCTCCGAAATCTCTTTCTGAAATAAATAGTCCGGGAATTCTTCCGCTTAGCGAACCGAGCAAAGAAGATTTATCACTTTGGTTTAATTCGTTCTGTGTTACAGTTGTATAAGATAATGTTAGTGTTCTTAAGCTTTGTTCATATTTCGAAGCAGAAATTGTAATTGGCTTTAATTCAAAAACTTTTAAAGAATCATCCTGAGCAAATAAAAATCCACACGAAACCATAAGCAGTACAAACAATTTTTTCATCAAAATCCCTTTCATTTATTCTGTTTTTTGGGGGGTGAAAATACAAAATAGTTGTATTAATAATTAAGGAGAATATTTATCCTTTTGAGACTTCTTGTTAAAATTAAATCGGGATAATTTCTTAATGTAAGATTACTTTGAAATATTTTTTTAAGTTTACGAAGCATTTTGCTGTAAATAGCTTAAACATATCATGAATTGATTATAAGCAACGATTAAAATTAATTTTTCACAGAAGAGAAAGGAATAATTATGACAGGTGTAACATCTTTATCATTGTCCGCTATAACTAAAAAAGTTCAGATAAAAGAAACAATCTTAATGCTTTCGTTTGCGGTTTTATTTCCGTTTTTGGTTCACTTACTACCATCGGTTGGTAATGTTCCGATGGGTGCAATTTTACTGCCCGCTTTTATTGCGCCCTTTATTGCAAATTATTTTTTCAAAATGCATGTTGGTCTTTTTACAGCAATTGTTGGACCGACATTAAACTTTATTTTAACTGGTAGTCCGAAATTAGAATATCTTGCATTATATACGACAGAACTAGTGGTTTTCACACTTTTGTCTTTATTGTTTTTGAAACAGGGAAAATTAAAAATGTTTAGTGCGCCGGTTGCATTTATTTTAGCTAAAGTTTTCTCAACAGGTTTAGCATTATTTCCATTCCTAGCCGGTTATGTTGGTGTTAATTCGTTTCTTTCTATGATATATGCATTGCCGGGAATATTATTGCTGTTTGTGTTAAATGTTTCACTGTTAAAGATGAATAAAAACTGATGAAAATTTTAACATTCGGGCAGATTAGCGAAAGATTAAATTCGTTCAATCTGCCCAATGCAGATGTTGTAGTTGGAATAGCTGAAGGAGGATTAGTCCCAGCAAGTCTAGTAGCATTTAAAATTGGAGCCGAACTTAAAACAATTAAAATCAATTACAGGGACGAAACAAATACGCCTATCCGAACCGAACCCGCCCTTCTTTCAGATTCGCTGGAATTCAAGAGTAAAAAAATTTTATTGATTGATGATGTTTCGGTAACTGGGAAAACACTAGACAAAGCAAAAGAATTGTTCCCCGGAAATGAAATCATTACACTTACATTCAAAGGTAAAGCTGATTATGTTCTCTTTCCCGAGATAAATGAATGTGTTAGCTGGCCGTGGAAATATAAATCTGTTCAGTGAGAAATGATAGAAGTTGATTAAACGTTTTTCCTCATACCAATTATTTTTTAAAAAGTTAATTTTACATCATGGCAGAACAAGAAAACAATCCGCTGCATGGTAAGACCCTCGAAATGATTCTTGATTATCTTATTGCTAATTATTCCTGGAATGAATTATACTATCATGTGAGGATAAACTGTTTTCTCAATAATCCAAGCAAACAATCCTGTCTGAAATTTTTACGCAAAACTCCATGGGCAAGAAAAAAAGTTGAAGAGCTCTATCTTTTTACACTTGATGAAAAACAAAACATTCAGGGGGATTAAACATTTATATGCCGTCTCGATTATTTTTTTGAGGGGCATAAAATTATAGACTTCTTAATATTTTCCCGGGTAATTTTAATAGTGCACCAAGCATGTCGAAAACACCATCAACCGCTATTCCTACAATTCTAAACGGAAGCAGCAACAACCAGACGATTGGATAAAGAAATAGAATAAATATTGCCAGAGGTGCGCAAAAGAAAAGTAAGACTAACCATAAAAGAATTTTCATTTTAATTCCGACTTATGTTTATTCTTTAGACGCGTAATTCTGATGCCGGTTGTAATATATTTCAAATTAGTGATGATTGGTTTTGTTTGCTCATCTGCAAGCACACTGCAAGAGCAAATAGTTCAAATTAATTTATTTTGACAACGCGAGCACAAATGAGTTAAATTATCATTCGCTATTAATTGTTCGAAAATCATTTTTAATGGAAAATGTAAAATATTGAATGGAGGTCAAGGTGTGCTTGTTTCGTAAGGTTTTCATATTGCTAGCTATTCTATTTACCGCAAATATCTCTCGCGCTCAATTTCTTGATGAATTCGACAAAGATAAAATTGACGGATGGTTTTTCTTTACAGGGGATGGAAATGCCAAGATGAATTTTATACAAATGAATGGTTTTGCAAGAATTGTAGTTGATGCAACTCAGGATAAAGATAATGTTTACTGGACATTAATTAAACGAGATGTTACTTCCTGGCTGGACTTATCAAAGGTTAAGAATCCAAATTATC
>DAIEQP010000186.1 GCA_027347805.1 Ignavibacteria bacterium
CATAGTACTTCATACTTCTGTATTCAAAAGCAAAATCAAAGCATCCAAGAGCTGTTTTCAGGCTAAAACCAATATTGTATGAATTTGAAATTGGACCTTTATCTTTAACTGCTGCACCATCTGGTATAAACACTTCCGGTATAGATCTGTAACCGGCCATTAAACTCAAGTAGCTGAACATTTTGTATTCCAATCCAAATGAAAGTGTATTTTGATTACTCCATTTTCTAAATGTAGTATCAGCAGCGCCAAAATTAAATTCGGCACTACTATATGGTGTACTTTCATAAGCAAATGCCATTAAGAAATTTTCAACCGGGTGGAAGCTGATACCAAAGTTATAAGTAGCCGGCATCTTTACCTCATCCTTTAAAGATTGTGTTTTAGAGGTGTTTTTTATTCCTTTTTCTGTTGTTGTATAATTCCATTCTCTTGTTAAAGTATACGGGAGATCAATTTTAAAACCCAGACTGACTTTATTAATATTTACCATTGCGCCAATATTAAAAGAAGTTGAACTAAACTTAGAAGTTCCAGCTACTACCTTTTGATAATCCACAAAATAAAATTTGAACTTCTGTGCATCTATCAGATGAAAATCTCCTGCTCTGTTTAGAGATAAATAATCATCAGATTCACCTGATTGAATTTTAATTCCAACTCCCAGCATAATGTTTTCGGTTAATTCATTTGAAATACCGGCTACTATATTATTCATTGATCCATTTCTGCTTCGTAAAAAACGGGACCATTCCAGATTAAGTGTATCAACACCGTTAACTGTTCTCTTAAAACCAGTTTCATAATCATATGATTGAAACATTGGACTAAGGAATGTTTCATTTCTATCAAAATCATTTATTTGAGTTTTGTAATAACCTGCAGCTACAACAAATTTTCTCTCGCCAAGACTGAAAGGAATGGCTGCAGAAATATTTTTTAATCCAGACTCACTTTTATCATTTTTCCACTGCGCTACTTCTTCATCATATTCATCATGACCAAGTTTTGGTGCATTAATCAAATATTTCGCAGTATCTTTGTAAAGATCTCCATCCCACTTGCCGTTGTTTTCAATTTTAGGGACGTACAACCCTTCCAGATAAAATGGCAGCGAAGTAAAATTTCTGTTCGCATAATAATTTTGGTTCTCTCTCCAATGTCTGTTGTATTGGTTAGCACTAATAGAGATTTGAATTTTATCAATCTTAGCCAAACCAGCAGGGTTATAAAACAAAGAAAAAAGATTTCCAGATACTGCTATTACGGCTCCTCCCATCGAAGAAGCTTTAACATCAATATTATCCTTAAAAGATAAGCCCTGGAATGAAAGGTTATCTCCTCTATGCTGAGCTATAATGTTTGTAGAACAGCAGATCACAATAACCAGCATCGAAAATTGAAGTACTGTTTTAATGTTTCTATAAAAATTCATTTTAATTTAGCTCCTGTGTATTGATCCGCTAGTTTATTTCGAATCCAAAAGTTAATCTGTGAACTGAGTTCAAATACTCTCCATAATCACTAAAGGAGTAATCAATTCTATAATTGTTAATATTAATCCCGACACCGGCAGATAAACCTTCCTGGTCTCCATTAAAAGTATATCCACCACGAAGAAAAATTAACTTCTTGAATGAATATTCCATACCGACACTATGCATCTGATCATAATCGCGCGGTTGAATCATATCATAAGAAAAGAGTAAGGTATGATCATCGCCAACTGAAGAGAACAATGATTCTGTTGGAGCGAACAAATTGGCAGAGACTCCAATGTTAAATGTTTGAGGAAGAGGATAATTCTTATCGACAAATTTAACTTCCGGTCCAAATTGTCTTATAGAAGCACCAATCACAATTGATCTGAACTTTGTATCAAATAAGAATCCCGCATCAAACACAATAGCTTTTGCATTTGCATAAACTAAATCTTCGCTTACATATTTAGCATTAACTCCAAATGAAAATCTATCGGTAAGCCGGGTTGCGTATGAGAGACCTAGAACTATTGAAGAAGGTGAAAATACTCTTCCTGTTATTCCTGGATTAAACATTCCATCACGCAATCCTCCAATACCAATCATGTCTACACGTGTTTCTTCAATTTCACCAACATCAGCAGACATACCAAACAAACCCACAGTGCCAAAATCTCCCAGGTTGTATGCTGCCGAAAAAGAATAATGTTTTATATCCATAAACCAGTTAACATAATCGGCTGAAGCATTGAATCCATTAATACTTGCTAATCCGGCAGGATTCCAAAAAACTGCTTCAGAATTATTTGCAATTGAACAATATGCGCCCGACATTGCGCTAGCTCTGGCTCCCGGGTAAACTTTCAAAAATTGAAAAGAAGTTGTTCCAACTTTTTCAAATGCCGAAAGTTGCATTGATATGCAGAGCGAAAGCATAAATATTAAAATCTTTTTGTTATTCATTTTCATTATCATTCCTCTGATAGATAATTTATTTAATAACTACAAACTTGCCTTTTGCAACTTCACCTGTTGATGCAGTAACAATATATAAGTAAACACCTGAGGCAATTTCTTGTCCGTTTTTACTTGTTTGAAACCACTCTGTAGAGTAAGAATCTTGATCTTCATGTTCAATAGTTTCAACTAATTGCCCCGCATAAGTAAATATTCTGATTGTGCATTTTGCAGGTAATCCATAAAAACCAATTTTGCCGTCATCGCCTGCAAAGCCCGATTTGGATACAAACGGATTTGGGACAACATAAACTTTTCCCATCTTTTCAACCGAACCGACTTTCTTAGTAAATTGAATCAGATTTGTTTTTCCACTCTCATTACCTTTGTCATCAACCGATGTGACTGCATAATATCTGCTTTCACCAATTTTAAAATCATTATCAACATCTAAGTATTCATATAAGTTTTGGTTGTTAACATTACCTACATTTACTGTAGTGATTAATTTCCATGGTCCCATTCCTGATAAACTTTTATATACTTTATACTTTGCCAGCTTTCCAATTAAGCGCGGATGAGTAAAATTTTCTGCGGATCTTTTCCATTCGAGTTTAATATCTGCAGTTGCTGTATTTGAAAGTTTTATTGCAGGAGCCGGACACGGAACAGGAATTTTGTAGCTGCCGGAGCTTGGATTATCTTCGGGCCAAACCGGAACTGTTGGTTCTTTTCCTAAATATGCCTGATGAGCTTTATGTGCAACTTGCTGAACTGTTCTTACATTTGAATTCACATAATCAGGATAGCCATAATCAGTTAAGTAATTTTCTGTCATTACCTTTCCGTTAATAATAACCTTTCTATTCATTCCCGGAATTTGACAGAACTGATTATTTGAAGTCCATGTTCCCCATGTTCCATAATTTCCCCAGGAAGGTGATGTGGGCATTGTCCAGCCGCCTTCCAAAAATTTCATATTGTCGTTACCATATCCGCAAACTTCCGCTAAAGCAAATCGAATTTTTGCACCAAGTTTCATTGTGTATGGTCCAAACGTGTTAAGTTTTGAACAAGCTTGTGCACTTTGGTTTCTGTTATATTTGCTTCTTCCGTTCCATCTTTCAATAAATTTAAGAGGGTCACCATAATAAGGAGGTATTGGTTGTGTTTGTGATGGAGCCCATGGACTTGCCCATCTTCCATAATATGGATTCAGCCATTCATTGATAAGCTTTGAAGAACTAGTAACTCCGGTTGTAATTTTATTATTAAATGGTTGTTTTACTCTTCCTTTAGAATCTAATTCATAATAACCATATGTTGCATCTTTCTTTAGCAATTTTACATAGTCGGATTCATTTTTTGCCGGATCAACTGGATCAATCACAGCTAAATTATCCAGAGAGTAATACAGCATAGTGTAACCTGGTGCTTGCGGACTTGCAAAGCCGCCTCCGTTTTCACCGGTTTTTGCAAATCTTTCAAAAAGAACAGGATCAGGTTCCGGTTTTCCACCAACAATATTTGGATCTGTTGTTGTTTTGCAATCTAAATTAAATGATAACCAGTAATCTGAATCCCAGAAATTGAAATTATCAGCCTGATATAAACCGCCATTGTATTTCCAGGTCTGGTAATGCCTCTGATAACCATACATCGAAGGTGCAAAACCATAATTGAACGCTACCATAAAATCTTTTAGTGTTGTTGTCTGCTCAACAGAACTCGGACTTCCATTTATATCTCCGGTGTATTCAAATTCATATTCATAAATAATCATATCATCATAATCAGGATAGCTCCAGGCTCTAGAAGTTCTTGTTACAGTAACACCAATCGAAGTTCCCCATTTAGATACAATAATTTCTTCTGCTTCATCCGGTTTGTAATTTGGGTTGAGGTCTCCATTTTCAAGAATAGGATAATTTTCTGTTCTTGTTATTGAGATTGGAAACACCCATTTATTTACGACTATTTCCGGAGTGCCACTTCCAACAGCTCCGCAGAAGGACCAAATTCTTTTATCTTGTCCCGGCTGTCCATCTAAATTACCACCAAGATAAACACCACCACCAAGTATGTTATGCTGTCCATCATAAGTAATTCCGTTAACAATTGTTCTTGAGTTAGCCGGCCATTCCATTAATGGTACATTAGTTTTATCACCTGAACCACTGCCATTGTTTACCCAAGGTCTTCCAATATCGCCTGTATTGAAAATTGTTTCTTGAAGCATACCGCGTTTGTGTATTTTAAATTCCTGGGCAACACTGCTACTAAACAAACTTAGTATCGAGATAAAAAGAAGAAGCAAAACTTTTTTGCTCGTTAATTGATTCATCAACTTTTCTCCTTTGTATATGCTGTTATAATTTTTCATTCTTTTTTAAAATTTAAATGTCACGCCAAGTCTAAAATATCTTGGCTGGTTGCTGATAACACTTGCAGATTGATCTGACAAATAAGGAGCGTATTCATCATATAGTCTAATGTCTTCTTCTCTGTTATTAATTGTTACACCGCCGGAATTGTAAGGATAAAATCCTGGCGTATCTCCTCTGTGCCATTTTGTTAAATTGAACGCCGATGTTGGACTATCGTTTGTAAATACTCTTGAATAATTATATACAATTGAGTTCAACAGGTTAAATCCTTCTAAGTAAAACAGAACATCTGTTTGACCCATTGAGAAAGTTTTTTCTAGGCGAACTCTGAGGTCGGTTTCGGTAGGTGTTCTCATGTTATATTTGAGTCCCTGTCCGGATGCATCAAATGTGTATGGTCTTCCGGAATAAATTCTATAAGTTACACTAAGACTCATTCTTCCGAGCGGATATACTCCGCCGATTTTGAAACCATCATTCTTTGCTGTTCTGTAGCTTACATTAAATATTGCTTTGTGGCTTCTGTCGTAATCCAGATAAACGTCTTCGGGATCAGGCATTTTGTTATTTATTGCAATTTCAGAATAAGTAACAGGAGATGTAAGATCGTTGCTGTTTTTTCCTTTTGCAGCTTCGTAGTTATATCTAATGTAGCCTCTTAATGCTCCTTCTGATTTTTCAAGGTTAACAATAAATCCCTTTATATCAGCATACTCCCGGTTAGTATATGTTTTATACTTCTGAGTCTTTTCGTCTTCATAATTTGATACTTCAATAAGATTGGTCACATCTTTATAGTAAGCACTGATATCAAGCCTAATACCATATGGGAAAGCGTTTACTAAACCAATATCATATGCTCGTGTGTTTTCTGGTTTAAGAAGTGGATTGCCAATAAATTGAATATCGTTGTAATAAGATATTTGATTGTAATAGATTTGTGTGAATGATGGTCTTTGAGTAAATGTTCCGTAATTAAGATGGAATACTGTGGTTTCCGATAACGGAAATGAAATTCCAATTCTTGGTTGAAGCCGTGTATAAAGAGATGTATGACCTTTAGCAGCTTGATTTATACTATAATAATCCGTTCCGCTATTGCTGGTTCTGTTCGGATTTCGAAGAGGTGAATATGTATCTTCATAGTAATCTGTATTCATATCGTAGAAATCGAAACGGAGACCAAGGTTTGCAACAAAGCCAATAAATTCCATTTTATCTTGCAGATACAGAGCTCCTTCCAACGGGAAATTATTGAATTTTATTTTTTGAACTGTTGCCGCACTTCCTATTGATTGCTGTTGGTCAACATTCAAATCATAGTATGTAAACTGAAAACCGGCTTTCAGTAAATTGAATTTATTTAGCTGACTTGATAAACTTGATTGAAGATCATATGTGATTAATTTTTGTGAACCGCGGCTGCTCTGAAGTCCCAACACTCTGTGTGATGATGGATCAGTATAATTTGGCCATTGAATCATCCTGGAATAATCATCAGAGTATTCATCATCAGCAACAATTTCAATTTCATCTTTCGTAGATACATTTAGAACATTTAACTTAACATCCATAAATGTTGAATTGCTGAAAAAGTGATTCCAATTAATTCCATAATGTTTTGTATCTGTACTTCTCTGTGTAACACTTGTCGTAGGATTGAACATCCAATCGAGCCATCCGCTGTCTAGATAATTATCTGTTTGATTTGCAAGTATAAAATCGAATTTCAGTTTATCATCTTTTCCGGCTTGATAAGTTATATTGCTCATTACCTGGCGTTCAATATTATCATTTGTTGTTGGAACAATTGGATTTTCAATATTTTGTCTTGCAGCCAAAAACATTTTTATCCCTTCGCCTAAAGGTCCGCCGGCAGAGAAATCAAGTCTTGTATCAAACTGATTTCCGTAATCCTGACCAACCCTTCTTACTCCCTGCAGCCAGGTAATTTGGGTTAAACGAGCAAGAGCAAGGGAATCTCTTAAGTTTCTTGGAGTAAAACCGCTAATAATATTTGAAGGGACAGTAAATGCCGGTTTACCAATACTAGGATCTATAGCAAACCAGGCTCTAGGATCACCGGCGAGTATTCCATAAAACGGAAGATTATCTGTATCATAAACACTACCGCCGAAAGTTTTATATCTTGGTAATGATGAAGAAGCTTCAAGTCTTGTTTCCCATGTTTCTCCACCTTCTTTTGCTACCATATTAACAACACCGGATTGTGCATTTCC
>DAIEQP010000194.1 GCA_027347805.1 Ignavibacteria bacterium
GCAAGACGAATTTCAATTAATCTAACAGTTGCAGCTTTCACAGCTTCATCAGCACCTTCAATTAATGATGCAACAGAAAATGATTCGATAATTCCCAATGCTTCAAGTGTTTCAACATTTGAGTGTCCGGACAGTGCGGGAAAAATATCTTTATGAACATTTGGGATAACAAAAGTATCAATAACCGCAAAATCAATTTGCTGAGATGCAGCATCAACGGCAGCCTGAACTTCTGCAACATCTCCTCCTATCAGAACAATATATTTTCCTGAACAAATTGTTCTTGAAAGTATTAATTCAACACTAGAAGTTTTTAACATTATATCTGCGGCCTGCATTCCGGCAGCAATACTTGTCAATTCTATTAATCCGAGTGAATTCATTTCCATGATAAATCCTTTATAACTTTACGCAGTTATTATAATAAACTCATTTGTTATTTGAGTTACTTTTCCACTTATCGATGCATGTAATTTAGCACCAAGTTTTCCATTTTCAATATCGGCAATGAGTGTTCCTTCATTTACAATAGCGCCAATTTTGATTGACGGTATTGCTGCAGAACCAATATGTTGTTTAAGTAATATTTTTACTGAATCAGGTTTTGGTGATTGCTGCATATATGGAGTATGCACATCATATTTAAGAACATCAATTCTTTTCATCAATTGTTTTAACGGAACCCTTCTTCCCTCTTTAATAGGGTGAACTTTTACCGGTTTTTGCTGATCATATTTAATACCGTTTTTTTTCATTTCGATTTTACTTTGATCACAAGATTCTCTTGGATATGAATCTTCCGGGCATGCATATAAAGAACATAATCCGCAAGAACAGCATAAATCAGCATATTGATTCCAGACTGCATTTCCGGAAGTTGAAAAACCTAAAGAGCGCATCACTTTATGAGGTTGGACATCATAACCAAGTAAATAGCGTGGACAAAATTCCGTACAATAACTGCACTGATCACAAGCTGATTTACCAATTCTATTCTTTGATTCAGTCGACCTATTTGTTCGATTAATCAAATAATGATTATTGGGCAGAATAATTATTCCGGCAGTTGTCTTTGTAACAACTTCAGATTCATCAAATGTAAGCTTTCCCATCATTATGCCGCTTACAAAAATTCCATATTCAGATACTGTTGTTCCGCCTGCAAACTTTATTAATTCCTGAAATGAAGTGCCGATGGGAACGAAAAATGAGGAAGGATTCTTAACACACCCTGCAACAGAAATAAATTTTTTAGTAACCGGTTTGTCATTAACTGCTCTACTAATATTGTAAAATGTTTCTACATTATTAACAACACACCCAACATCTAATGGTAATCCATGAGGTGGAATCAATCGTTTTGTCGCCGCATAAACCAATTCATATTCATCACCGCTGGGGTAAAAATCGCCTAAAGTACAAATATCAATTTTACCGCTCTTCAGATTTGATTTTACTGCCTCAATAGCTTTTTCATTTTTCTCTTTTATACCGAAAAAACCTTTCTTTGCAGCTGTCTGCTGAACCATGAGTTCAACACCATTTACAATTTCAGGTGCAAAGTGGCACATTATTTCAAAATCTTTATGAATCAGCGGTTCACATTCTGCACCATTCACAAGAACATATTCTACTTTAGAATTTGCTTTGATATGAGTTGGAAAACCGGCCCCGCCGACACCAACAACTCCAGCATCAAATATTTTTTTTGTTAGATCCATGATGGTCATTTCTTTTTATAACGACAATAGTTTTATCATCCTGGTACTGGCTACCGGATGTACTGAACTTCGCAACATCTTCTAAAATTAATGCGGCAATTTCTTTAGGAGTATGATTAATATTTTTCAAAATTACATTACTCAATCTTTCTTCACCATAAAAATCATATTTTTCATTCGCCGCTTCCACTACACCATCAGAGTATATAACTAAAATGTCTCCGTTTCTAAAATTGACATGATCAGTTTCAAATTTTGCATTAGGCGCCGGTCCAAGTAAAGGTCCAGTTGAGTTAAGCAGTGTAATTTCATTGAATTTTTTTCTGTAAAACATTGGTGGATTGTGTCCGGCATTAGCAAATAGAAAAAGTCCTTTTTTATCATTTGAAATTTCACCATAAAACAGAGATGAAAATTTATCATCGGCAAATATTTTATTTACAAGCTGATTCATATGAACAAGCATCGGAGAAATTTTGATCTGGAAATTACTTGCCATTCTAATTGCTCCGGAAATATACATTGCCTCTGCAGCAGCGCCGAACCCTTTTGAAGCTGCGTCACCTACAACAATTCCCAACCTGTCTTCCGATTCTCCAATTTTCAAATAATCATAAAAATCTCCGCCAACAATTTGTGCCGGAAGTGTAATTCCAAAAATATCATACATGTGAAATCGGTATTCATGCTCGGGCAAAATACTACGCTGGATTTCTTTTGCTTTATCAATATCAGCTATTAAGTTTTTTCTAGACTGGCTGAGGTATCTTTCGTTTAATTTGGAAGTTAGAACAGTTGCAACAATATTTAGTGTATCACGGAGATCATCCCCAATCATCGGACTATTTACTGCGAGCAAATACTCGTAATACCTTTTATTCTCTAATTTTATTTTTCTTCCAACTCCGCTAGCAGAAAATTTTTGAATGCCTTTTTGAATAAGGAACTTGTCAGTTTCTTCGGCTAGAATTGTTCTTTCCAAACTCATTTTATCAAAAAATGGATAATTCTTGATCTGAATCTGGAATCCAGATTTAATTTTTCCTACATCACCTGTTTGAAAAACTAAACCGTAAGATTTCTTTTTGGGATCAAGTTTCCAGATTCTTCCACCGCTAAGCTGAATAGCTTCATTTTTGAAAATTAATTTTAATATCTCTATTAATAATTCTTCGTCTGAAGAAAAATCCTTAAGCGCAACTGTTTCGATTGTTCTGTATAATTTTTTCTGGTCCATTATTCCGAATAATAATTTATGATTTTTTGAAGAACCTGTTTACAAACTTCATTGAATTCATTTGATGTAAACGAATTCATAATACTGTTAAAGGTTGGCCGATAAACACCTTTTTCAACATAACCTCCCCCCTCAAAGACACCTGTTTTAGTTTTGTATTTCTCTTCTGAAGGTGTTGGAATTGGAATCCCTGGTTCAACTAAATTTTTCCATTTACTTTCAAAATTTACCAAAGTAGTTAAATTTGGTTCCCATGGTTCAACATCAACCGGATACATATCCTGGTATGTATTGTCATTTCCATATTCATCAGCAAGACCTGCTAAACCATGAGCGAATTCATGAACAAAAATTTGATTAGCACGTTTATCATAGGCGCTTGTCATCGAATAGAAATTATAAATAGCTCCGCCTCCATATTTTGGGGTGTTAACCAGAATAAATATCTGATCATATGGAGCATTAGCAGCCACATCACAAACAGTGTGATAATCTTCTGTCATCAAATATCTTTCACTATCAAAAGTATAGAAATGGGAATTAAGCAGTGTCTGTTTCCAGATTCCTTTACCCGGTATATCAGTTTCTGATTCAGCTGATGGAGCTTCAACCCCCCAAATATTTATTTTGTTTTTATTTTCTTTGAAAGGCGAATAATCAAAAAGATAACCGGCAAACCTTTTGCAGTCATCTTTGAATTTTGTCATTTCATCTTTTGGATATCCTTCAGGAATGAAAACAATATCTAGTCTTTGAGTTGGTTCACCGGAATGATAAACTTCAAATGAGCTGTAAGGTTTAATCTTTTCTTTTACAATAAAATAACTAGCTGGATCTATGTCTTTTTCAAATATTTTCTGAAAAACATTTTTCCGATCACGTCTATCGATTTCCAATTTAATTTTACTTTTAGGATAAGGAATATTTAATGAGCCCGAAAATGATCTAATTGTAGTTTTAGCTTCTTCGGTAGTCTGCCATTCTTGGTACAAAGTTGAAAATCCCCTGGAATAAATTGTTTTGTTTGATGCTGCATCAACAACTCTCAGCATGTAATTTCCATAATTGAAGGGATCAATTAAATTTTTGTGAGAACCGCTCCATTCTCCACCTTCAATTAATCGGTCAAATGAAATTGTCTCAGTCGATTTATTCCCAGTGTGATAAAAATCCATACGAAGAGTCTTTGGTAAAAAATAATCATCGAAATTAATTTGTGCATATATGCATGAAACAGTAATCAAAAAAAGCAAAAGTAATTTTCTCATAATGCTTATCCTATTTTACTTTTCTAGAGCCAGGTTTGACAAAAGGAATGTTTTGTTTACACAGAGGGCAATCATCAGGTATATATGAGACCACCTCTAGTTGTAGAGTACT
>DAIEQP010000231.1 GCA_027347805.1 Ignavibacteria bacterium
ACAAGCAATTCAATTGATAGATCGAATATAGAAGACAGTAATAAGATAAATCTATTTCTTAAGACTTAATTCATGTTATTCAAACTATATGGAGTTGCTATGAAAATTATATCTGCTTTCATACTAGCGATTTTATTTTCCGCATGCCATTCGACACTAACCGAAGATCAGAAATATCTGATTGCTAAAGATGTAGAAATAGCTGTTAAAAACTTTATGAATCCACAAGTTTTGAATTATAATACTTATGTAGCTCTAAGAGCTAATAAAGATGGATATTTATATGCTGGTGAAGGAAAAATACTTGCTACTGATTATAAAGGCTTTCTAGAGCTTTCCCAAAAAGCATTTGAAAATGTTGATAGGTTTATTGAACTCAATCCAATTAAAATGCATACATATGTTCTTTCTGATGACGCGGCAACTTGCACAATTGAGTTTAAGGGTAAATTCCTGACAAAAGGTGGAGATACTTTAGTTAATAATGGATGCTGGACTATGGTATTTAAGAAATTTGGTAAAGAATGGAAAGTTGTTCAAGAAAACGGTACCCACACAAAATAATTTGGATAAAATTAGGAAAAGAAAAACCCCGCAAAAGCGGGGTTTAGGCATCAATTATTTGATGGCTGCACATTGCGGTATTAACCGATCTGTGCATCCAGCCGGATTCGAACCGGCGACCTGCTGATTAAGAGTCAGATGCTCTACCAGCTGAGCTATGGATGCGGGGCAAAAATAACGAAATTTAAGAACGCTGCAAAATTGATTGTCTAAAATTTATTTTATTTCAAGTTTTCGCACTGAAAATCGGAAATTTCGTTTGTCACATTTTATGTGACAGAGTAGAGAATTTTTAATACAAGTTTTTCACACTTCCTGCTATACTAAACGCTTTGCTCATTTCGCATTTTTACTACAGAAAATCAAAAGAAAGATGTGTTATGATTATATATTTATTTTCTTCGTTCGTAATTAGTGTGCTTACAGGATTCATATTTCTGAAAAAAGCACACAACAATAATCGTTTCAATTCTTTAGTGAGAAACAGTATTGTCTCCGCTTTTGATGCACCCCGATTAATTTTCGGGTCGGCAAATTGCATAGAAGCAAAATTTGAATGGAATTACTC
The DNA here is from genome assembly GCA_027347805.1 of Ignavibacteria bacterium. Lineage (GTDB taxonomy): Bacteria > Bacteroidota > Ignavibacteria > Ignavibacteriales > Melioribacteraceae > Stygiobacter. Next base: position 1,133 of record DAIEQP010000231.1, read on the forward strand.
TGAATCACTCAACGGACAACTAAAATCTGATTCTTGTTCAATTGAAAGAGATGAAAATGAAGAAGACTTCTATACAATTATGAATTACTACGATGAAAGCAAAAAGAAATGTAGATATACTTCAGTTTCCCAAAGAATGACTGTAGTAACATTACAATAATCAATCTGGAAATAAAATGGAAATTATTATAAATCCCGCTGCACCTTCATTATTTTCTCAAATGGATGATGTTTCTCTAACCCGGATTTTCTTCGGACTGAGAAACAACAACATAAAAGAAAATGAAATGATGAAAATGATTGCAATAGTTCTTGCAAAAAGAAACAAGCTGCATCTGCTTACAAGCTGTGATAAAAAGAAATTATAAATTCGTAAGACATTGTTTAAAATAAAAAAGCTCGTTAAAACGAGCTTTTTGAAAATCTGATTAATTTCCTAATTGCTTTTTTCTTTTGCCAATTGAGCAGCCATAACACTATGTTTTCGGCCGTAGCTAAAATAAATTATAAGTCCAATTGCCAGCCACCCAATAAGTCTTGCCCAATTTTGCCATTCAAGTGTTAACATCATTCCAAGATTAAATATTATCCCCATGGTTGCCACGAAACCAATAGCTGGTGTTTTGAATGGACGGTAACGGTTTGGTTCTTTCTTTCTCATAACCCAAACTGCAATACAAACAATTACAAACGCAAGTAATGTTCCTATGTTTACCATTTTAGAAATTGAATCAATCGGCGTAAAGGCAGCAATAATTGAAACGATTGCACCTATTAATAAATTTGATTTCCAGGGCGTATGAAATTTGGGATGAACCTCGCCAAAAGTCTTTTTAGGAAGTAATCCGTCTTTTGAAATTGCATAAAATATTCTTGATTGACCAAGAAGCATTACAATCGTAACAGATGTTAATCCTGCAATAGCAGCAACAGAAATAATAAACACCGCATACTTCAATCCAACAGCACCAAATGCAGCTGCAATAGGTGCAGTAATATCAATGTCTTTATAATTAACCATTCCTGTTAAGACTAAAGCTACAGCGATATAAAGGACTGTACAAACAATTAATGAAGTGATAATTCCAAACGGAACATCTTTTTGAGGATTTTTTGCTTCACCTGCGTGAGTTGAAACAGTATCAAATCCAATGTAAGCGAAAAATATATAAGCGGCGCCGGCAACAATTCCAATCCATCCATATGCATGATGAGAATTTCCGAGAGCGTCCGTATAACTTCCACGCTCAGGAATGAACGGACTCCAATTTGCTGTATTAATATATTGAGCACCAAGAATAATTATAAACAACACAACAATTACTT
>DAIEQP010000237.1 GCA_027347805.1 Ignavibacteria bacterium
TTCTTTCACATATATACCAGGGACAGTATTCCATCTCGGTTATGGATCAATTTACCAGAAAACCGAATGGGATGAAAACCAGCGTATTTATATCAACGCAGATAATTTTAAGGAAACCCAGCGCGGCTTCTTTTTCAAAATGTCTTATCTACTCAGAACATAAACCGATTATTTTATTTCGATATTTATAGAAACAGATTGACAAACATTGTAAGTGTTTATAAATTTGTTTCGACATTTATCGAATTATATAATAACAAACATGGAAATCTCAAAAAGCATAGAAATTATGAAATCTCTTGCGGACGCATCTCGCCTGCAGGTGCTAAATGCCGTGATGAACCGGCCACATTATGTTGAAGAGCTTGCACACAAATTAAATCTCGCTGCATCAACAGTTTCCTTTCATCTTAAGAAACTGGAGAAAGCCGGGCTGATAAGCAAAAAAAAGGAACAATACTATATTGTTTACGGGCTGAATGAAGATTTATTCAAATTAACATTACGGCAGTTAACTTCTTTTGATGACATCGATAAGTTTATCCAGGATGAACGGATAGAAAAATACAGGCAGAAAGTTCTTAAAGCATTCTTTAAAAAAGAAAAACTAGTTAAACTTCCCGTTCAGCATAAGAAAAAACTGATTGTATTGAATGAATTTTTGAAGCTTTTCAAAGCAAATAAAAAATACACAGAGCCGGAGGTAGATTCGGTAATTAACCGGTTGTTTGATGATCATTGTACAATCCGCCGCCTACTGATTGAGGAAGGAGCTATGCAGCGTGATAAACAAACATATTGGTTAACAAAAAAGGAATTTAAATAACATGACGGATAGGAAAGAAATAATAAAGCAGTATAAACAAACGGTTCAGCCGATGGGTGTTTACCAGATTAGAAATTTGGTTAACGGGAAAATTTTTGTGAGCAGCAGCTTAAATTTAAGGGGAATTAAAAACCGTTTTGAATTTAAGGTAGCATCGAATTTTATGGTCAATCCAGAACTGCAAAATGATTATGAAAAATATGGACATAATAATTTTACGCTTGAAATTTTGGATGAGCTTGACCCGAAAGAAGATCCGGCTTACGATTACAAGGATGATTTGAAAGTCCTGGAAGAAATGTGGATTGAAAAATTGCAGCCGTTTGCAGAAAAAGGTTATAACATTCTTAAAAAGAAATAATTAAATGTAGAGACGCCATATATGACGTCTCTACAAAAAAATCATCCTTCCAAAGAAAGCAGGAATGGATTTTCAAGCGCGTTTATAACCCATCTTAAAAATCTAATTGCATCCGCACCATCAATTATTCTGTGATCGTAAGAAAGTGAGAGGGGCATCATTAATCTTGGTTCAAACTTTCCATCTATATATACCGGTTCATATGCTGATTTGGAAACACCCATTATTGCAACTTCAGGAGTATTAACAATCGGCGTAAAGTATGTTCCGCCAATTCCTCCAAGATTAGAAATTGTAAAACATCCTCCCTGCATATCGTCAATCGAAAGTTTTTTATCGCGGGCTTTCTTGGAAATTTCAGCAAGATCAATGCTCAGCTGTGTAATGTTTTTCTTATCAACATCTTTAATTACAGGAACGAGCAGACCTTTTTCGGTATCAACTGCAATACCGATATTTAAAAACTTCTTGAAAATAATTTCATTCTTTTCCATATCAACACTGCTGTTGAATTGCGGAAAGACTTTCATTGCTGATGCGATTACTTTTAGTAAAATTCCTGTTACAGTTAATTTACCGCCGGCAGCTTCAACTTTTTTGCCGAACATTTTACGAAGGTTTTCAAGTTCAGTTATATCTGCTTTATCAAATTGTGTAACATGAGGAACAGTTGCCCAGGCATAGGATAAATGTTCTGCAGTTTTACGTCGAACATTACTCATCGGCTGGCGATCTATCTCGCCCCACTTTGTAAAGTCGGGTAAAGTTTCCCTTGCAACACCAACAACAGCACCTCCGCCAACAACACCGCTTTGCTGAATCTGCTGGTTAATTGCTTTTGAATATGCTTTTACATCATTAATTGAAATTCTTCCATTTTTCCCGCTGCCGCGAACGTTATTTATATCAACACCAATTTCACGTGCAAATAAACGAACCGATGGCGCAGCAGGAACAACAACCTTGGAAATATTTTTAGGAAGATTTACAAGCTGAGGCATGTGTGTATGCTCTTTAGTAATTGATAATTGAGAATTTACAATTGACAATTGTTCCGTAGCTGACTGCGGTGTTGATTTTTGTTTTTCATTTTCAACTGTCAATTTTCCATTGTCAATTGCATCTATCACAAATGCAACAGAACCAATTGCAACTTTATCTCCATCTTTTACTTTTACTTCTTTAACTACTCCATCAACTTCACTCGGCACTTCAACAGTTGCTTTATCAGTTTCGATTTCAAGAACAACCTGGTCGACTGAAACTTTATCACCAGCTTTAAGTAACACTTTTGTGATCTGAGCTGAAGATATATTTTCTCCCAAAGTTGGAATCAAGAAATTATAACTTGCTGAAGTTTTTGCCTGTTTTGATGCTTCAGCAATTTTGGTTTCTGTTTTAACCTCTTCAGCTGCTGTATTAACTTTTGGAGTCTCATTAACTACAGGTTTCTGTTCTACTGTTTCCTGTTGCTGCGCACCAACTTCAATTGAAATGATCGGCTCACCAACATTTGCTTTTGAGCCTTCTTTGACAAAAACTTCTTTTACTATTCCAGCAATTTCACTCGGCACTTCAACAGTAGCTTTATCGGTTTCTATTTCAACAACTACCTGATCAACTTCAACTTTATCTCCGGCTTTAACATGCAATTTTATAACATCTGCAGAATGAATATTGTCTCCAAGCAGTGGTAATCTAAAATCTACTATCATTTTTCTCTTCCTTATTGTTTGTCATTGCGATCCCGCTGTTTTTGCAGGAGAGGCAATCTATAATTAAAAAAGATTACGTCGTTCCACTAAATCAGAACTCGTAATGACATTTTACGATACAGCCGGATTAACTTTATCCGGATTTATACCTAATTCTTTTTGTGCTTTCTTAACAACATCAGCTTTAATTTTTCCTTCTTTCATCAGGGAATACAAAGTAGCATAAACAATATGTTTAGCATCAACCTCAAAGAAATCGCGAAGTGAAGTTCTTCCTTCGCTTCTACCGAAGCCGTATGTTCCTAATGAATGAAGAGGACCGGGCAGCCATTTAGCAAGTGCATCACTTGACAACTGAACATAATCCGATGCAGCTACAAATACACCGCTCTCGCCTTTTGTTATCTCTCCAACATATGAGGTTTTCGGTTCAGCTTCCGGATGAAGCATGTTCCATCTGTCTGTTTCCTGTGCATCAAGATGTAAATTCTTATAGCTTGTAACACTCCAAATGTCTGTTGCAACTTTATAATCTTTTTCAAGAATCTCTGCTGCTTTAATTGCCTCATTTAAAATTGTTCCGCTTCCAAGCAAATGAGCTTTTACTTTCTGTTCTTTTTTATCACTCGCATGGAATTTATACATACCTTTTAGAATTCCTTCTTTACTTCCTTCCGGCATGTTTGGCTGAGCATAATTCTCATTCATTATTGTGATGTAATAAAAAACATTTTCCTGCTTTTCATACATACGATAAATACCATCACGGATAATTACAGCAAGTTCATATGCAAAAGCAGGATCGTAAGCAACAAGATTTGGAACCGGGTAAGCAAGAAGGTGAGAATTTCCATCCTGGTGCTGTAAACCTTCACCGGCAAGTGTTGTTCTTCCTGCGGTAGCGCCAAGGAAAAATCCTTTTGTACGAATATCTCCGGCAAGCCAAACTAAATCACCAACTCTTTGCATTCCAAACATTGAATAAAG
>DAIEQP010000242.1 GCA_027347805.1 Ignavibacteria bacterium
ATTTATTAGTCCTGCCGGCAGTATAGTAACTGTTTTGATCGTGAAGATTAAATCCGAATTCCGGTTTCAGATTTTGTGCATAATTCCAAAGTAACTTTGATTCATCGCATACCTGACTTACGGCATCTCTATTGAGGTCCACATTAATTGAATTTTCGCGCTGAAATCTTTCTGCCCCGTCAGGGTTCACCATTGGAATAAAATGTATTTCAAGATCGTCAATAATTAATTTTCTAAGTTCATTGTAAGATTGTGTATCGGCAAAAAAATTAAAGAGATCAAAAATAGCACTAGTAGCAGTTGGTTCATCACCATGCATTTGCGACCAAACGAGAATTTTAGTTTTGCCTTTCCCGATTTTAATTCTGTAAATATCTCTTCCTTCAATCGAATTTCCGATTTTAATAATTTCAAAAGTAATGTTGTTTTTGAATGCTTCAATTTCTCTTTTTAGAACATCATGGGGAATAAAATCTGAATTGATATTTTTTGCTTTGAAGTCATCATAACAATCAAACAAATTTTTTAGTATATCTGTTTTCAAGATATTGCCTCGGTTATTGATTTTTTGTTTTTGTTGACACAAATTTAGTTCAGAGATATGAATAAATTAACAAATATTTCGGAGAAGATATGTCAACATCCACATTACAAATTGGATCGAAAGCCCCTGAATTCAATTTAAAAGGAACAGATGGAAATTATTATTCAATCAAATCATTTTCTGGAAAGAAGGCTTTTGTTGTGGTATTTAGCTGCAATCATTGCCCATATGTTCAAGCTTATGAAGATAGATTAATATCAATTCAGGCAGATTATATGAGCGATCTTCAAGTAATTACAATCAACAGTAATGACGATGTCAAATATCCTGAAGACTCATTTGAGCAGATGATTGAGAGGAGTGGTTTTAAGAAATTCAATTTCCCTTATTTACGGGATGAAGATCAATTAGTTGCCAAGAAATTTGGCGCGACGCATACGCCGGAAATATTTTTATTTGATTTTGAATACAAACTTGTTTTTCACGGCAAGATAGATGATAATTGGCAAAATGAAAGCATTGTGAAAACTAAATATTTAAGAACGGCTATTGAAGAATTACTTGCGGGTAAGAAAATCTCTGTTCCCGAAACATTTACAATTGGCTGCACAATTAAATGGAAGTAAAAAAATGCTAGACAAGTTCACCAAAGTTTTCTTCAAATCTCTGAAGTTCCTCTAACGGTTGAGGCGATACTGCAAAGCAATATAATGGATACAGCTGCGAAATCATTTTAATCATCTCAAGCAAAATTTTATCTGAGAATAAGATTCTGTTTGAGATTTTTTTTGCATTCTGAAGAAGAAACATTTCATGCTTTTCTAATTCATCAAAATGTTTGTTTGCATCAAATTTTGCAATGAGTCTGGTGGGTTCCATTTTGGCGAAGTAATAAAACGAATAAAGATTATTGATCCGGTATTTTGAAAAGATCTCTTTTATTTCTTTAGGGTATTTTTTCAGATTTTCTCTAAAGTGGAAATGTTCTTCTTTTGATCGGTTAATAAATATTCCCATTGCGGCTTCAACCGAATCAAAGTAAATAAAAAATTCGCTGTCAAGCTTAAATTTACCAAAGTGAATTAACCAGTAATTTCTGTAAGGATCTCCCTTTGAAAATCTCATGTCCTTATTTATTCTCATAATTGTTTCGTTAAACTTTGGCTCAGTTCTAATTGCAGGATTCAATTGATTTAGAAAGGGTGCAAGTTCTGTAATAAAGGACTTGGTAGGTAAAACTATATTGTTCTTATAACGTTCTTTGTTTTTATGAAACCATTTTACATTATTATGTTTTTCAAGTTCAGAAAAGAAAGCAAAAACATCTTTATTAAAACCATTAAATGGAATAATATCAGTTTTCAATACATTACACCAAGATTAAGTGAAATAAATATTTGTCCAAAATTCTTTTTTTCCGTTGCTATCATTGTTTTAAAACCATCTCCAATGACAGATGTATAATAATATCGCACACTTAGTCCAAGCAAACTTGATTTGCTTTCACCGATGTTTGCGCCAATACCAATATAACCGCCAACTGCATATCTAAGCTTAGCCCACTTAAAAGAATTAAAAAATTCTTCATTGTAGGGAGTTGTTACAATAAAATTGGGACCAATAGCAGCAGCAATGTAAGGTCTAAAACTATCAGTTAGTGATTCGGAAAATAGCCGGTATTGAATTCCAAAGTTAAGCGGCATTAAAAAAGCGCGATTAGATTTGAATGGTGAATATGTTGTCCCGGTATAGTAATCATAATAATCAACTTCGCGGTCATCTTTTATTTCAGAAATTGAGAAATCAAAAAATCCTGTTAGTTCCTGAGAAAAATTTCTTCTATAGAAAGTTCCCAATCCGAATCCTCCATCACCAAACATAATATCAGCACCCCATGTATTTAGCGGGAACACAATAGGCGGTTTTTCAGGAGCCATTTCTCCAATTTTCTGTGCGGTAATTAATGAAATAGGAAGAAGTAATAGAATCAACATCAAAGTTTTCATCTTTTTTCCCTTTGCTAAGCTTATATAGAAAGATATATATTCTAAATGAAAAATCAACTATCTAAAATTATCAACTGATTATTAAACAAACCAGACAAAGGGAAAGTTTACTATGCCACTTAATTTGGAACTAAAAATTAAAGTTGTCTCTCACTCCAGGCTTGAAAAAATCTTAAAAACAAATTATGCTAAATTTGAAGGAACTTTGATACAAAAAGATATTTATTACAAAATAAAACAAGGATTGCTTAAACTAAGAATAGAAAACGGTAAGCATACATTGATTAAATATTCGCGCGATGAATCTGGGAAAAGATGGAGTAACTATGAACTGCTGGAACTGGCAGGAAAAAACCCGGCAAAGTACCTTGAAGATATTTTAACAGTTGAAACAATTGTTGATAAGAAAAGAAAATTATACCTTTATGAAAATACTCGAATTCACCTGGATGATGTAAAGGGACTTGGAAAATACCTTGAACTAGAGACATTGCTGGTTGATGACAAAAAAAATGCTACCAAAAGATTTGAACATGTAAAAAAAATGCTTGGAATTGAAAACGTTCAACAAATTAGAGCCTCTTACAAAAATCTTTTATCAGCAAAATGATACTAACCAAAGAAAAGCTTAAGTCGATTGATATTGATATTGATTTATTAATCAATCAAAAATTAGCAGGCGCCAACATAAAAGCAGTGCTTTTTATCGTACCAACAAACAGGAAGTCGAGACATCTCAAGAAACAACTAATTTCATTAGCTCCAAATTCATCTGCATCTAAGATTAATATAGAAACACTCAGCACACTTTCTTCAAAACTGTTAAGCTTGACAAAACCGTTTCATCAGTTAAGTGAAGCAGCCGCAATGGTGTTTATAAAACAGATAACAAAGCAGTGTCAGTTTAAATATTTGTCGAAATATCGAGATGAAATACCACCCGGGACAATTGACAGAATAGTCAATTTAATCTCCGAGTACAAACGCAACGGAATTAAACCTGAATCTCTTATAAAGGAATCGGAAAAATTCGAACCGACTGAGATGAATAAAGCACATGATATTGCTCAGATTTACAATAAATTTCTTGATAAATGCTCAAAATTAAATGCATTCGAAATAGGTGATGTTTATAATGAATTGAACCTGCTTGACGAAAATATTTTTAAGCAAAACGCGAAGACAATTTTTCCAGAAATCGAATTGATTTATGTTGATGGCTTTTCTGAGTTTACAAAACCGGAAATTAGTATAATATCAAAACTTGCTGATTCAGCTAAACTATTCATCAGTTTTGATTATCATTCGGACAATTATCAATTATTTGCACATATTGAAAAATGTTTCAACTTGCTTACAGAAGCAGGATTTAACACAATACAGGACAACCGCGAGGAAGAATCAAAGTTCCAGCTTTTACTAAAAGAAAACTTATTCCAGAATAGCGCTGGTAATCAAGCAGATCATTCTGGATGGATTAGTAAAATAGTCGGTCGAAGCAGGGAAGAAGAAGTAGAGCTAATCGGTAAAAAAATAAAACAGGTACTGAATGACACAAAAGTACAGCCGCATGAAATTTGTGTTTCTTTCAATCTTGTGAGCGAATATTCTACATATGTAAAGGATATTTTTGATAAGCTAAAAATTCCTTATAACCTGACAGATAGAACGCCGCTACAAAATTCCGGTCCAATAACAGCAATTATAAATTTTCTTGAAATTGCCGAAAACGATTATTACTATAAAAATATTTTCAGAGCAATTAACAGCGGCTTCCTAAATTTGGATGAAGTAAGTGTTTCAAATCTTTTAAAAGTTGCTTCAGATCTAAAAATTGTTTCAGGAAAAGAAAATTGGAAGCTAAGAATAAAAGATGAACTGAACAGTCTCCTCAAACAGAAAAGTGAATATGAAAATGCCGGCCAGATATTTATTCTTAAAAAAGCGTTGCAAGATATAATTACAATTGAAAAACTGTTGAGAAAGTTTGAAAAGCCATTAACATTATCAGAATTCAAATGGAAGATTCAGGAATTTATTCTTGAAAGTAAACTGCATTTGAAATTATTGAGTATTCCTGGTGACACTGAAACTTACGTCCGTTCGGTTACAGAATTTCTTTCAACAATTAATGAACTGCTTGATTTACAGATTGAAGAATTTGGTATTGAAAAGAAATTTCCGCTTGTATTTTTTATGGAACAGATTAGAACTGCTTTCAGCTGGGCAAGATATAATGTAAAAGAAAAATCAAATTATGGTGTTTTGGTTACTTCTATTGAAGAAATACGGGGATTGAATTTTGATTATTTATTTATCGGCGGACTTTGTGATGGGTTGTTTCCCACAAAGTATAACCCTGAAATATTTTCCGCCGGTACATTTAGAAAAAAATCCTTTGAGCATCTGAATCAGGAAAGATTCATGTTTTATAAAACTGTTTGCAGCTCAAGAAAAAAAATGTTTTTAAGTTATCATGTATCCAATAACGGAAGAGAGACAATACCATCAAGTTTTATTCGTGATTTAGATAAACTAATTGTAACTAAAAATATATCTATTGACGAGTTCACAGATGGAATATTTTCAGATGAAGAACTCCAAAAAGGTTATGTTAATTCTAATCTGGATGAAATTGATAATCAACTTTCGCAGTCAGTAAAAAATAATATTAAAAACTCTATTGAAATTGGAGTGAATAAAAAGAAGGATTACTTCGGCGGCAGCTCTTTTAACGGTGATATTCTTGCTAAAGATGATCTCACGATATCTAATGAGGAAGCAGAAATGATTGAGAAAAAACTCTCATCATTTGTTCATAATCAATATTCAATTTCACAACTGGAGATATTTGCCAAATGCCCGTTCAAATTTTTTGACGAAAGAATACTAGGTGTTGAAATATTTGAGGATCCCAGTGAGGATATAGAAGCTGTTGAGATGGGCAGGTTTCTCCATTCAATCCTGTTTGAATTTTATTCCACACTTCGCAATGAAAGAATTGTATTGCAGCAATGCAGCGAAAACGATTTTGTTAAAGCAAAAAAACTGATTTTTGAAATTGCAGATAGACAACTTCATGATTTGGTTATCGAATCTCCTCTGAATTTTTATGAAAGAGAAAAAATACTCGGTTTGGATGGCAACGAAAAAGAATCAATACTTTATCGTTTCCTCGAAAATGAACGAATTGCAGAAAAAGATTTTATACCTAATTTTTTTGAAGTTGAATTCGGACGCCTCAGGAATGATGAATCGGATGCTGAATTAAACTCTTCCGAATCAATAAATATTGGTGGTTTCAGTTTGAGAGGCAAAATTGATAGAATAGAAATTAATGATGATAATTCGATGTTTAATATTGTTGATTATAAATTGAGCGGTGTAAAACCAAGCTTTAATGATCTGAAAGATGGAGTATCTTTACAACTCCCGCTTTATTTGCATGCCGCTGCAGAGCTTTTATTACGAAAATTTAATAGAAAATTTTCACCAAACGAAATGTTTATATATTCACTTAAATATTCTGCAGATGATTTTGGTAAGAAAAAAATATCATTAGGAAGTAAGAAAGAGACAAAATTCAATTCAATAGATGAATTAATAGCAAATACAATTGAATTAATAAAAAAACAAATTGAATCGATCTCGATGGGAAAATTTACACTCTCAAAGTTAGAAGATAGGGAGAATAAGGTATGCCGTTTTTGCCAGTTCAGACTGATTTGCAGGATTGATGGTATGCCCGGCTGACAGTTGAAAACTAACAGGCTTTTTTTTAATTTTTGGGTGCCGCTGCTGAAAGGTAGCGGCAATTTTTTTTATTATGCACAAAAAGGAGTTTCAAAGTGGCAAATTTTGTTTATCTGAGCAAAGAAAGGATTCGTGAACTTGAAAAAGAACTTATGGATCTGAAAACGAATGGTCGAAAATCAATGGCAAATAGAATTGCAGAAGCCCGTGCCCACGGTGATTTATCGGAAAACGCTGAATATGATGCTGCTAAAGAGGAACAAGGTTTGCTTGAACTTAAGATCAGCAAGCTTGAAGATTTGCTTTCACGTGCTCAGGTAATTGATTTAACTAACTACCCAAAAGATCAGGTGCATATTCTTTCAACTATTTCAGTTAAGAATCTTAATAACAAAAAAGTTTTTAAGTATACACTTGTTTCGCCGGAAGAAGCTGATCTCGAAAAAGGAAAAATTGCAACTTCATCTCCAGTTGGACAGGCATTTATGGGCGCAAAAACCGGGCAGATTGTTGAAGCAAAAGTGCCCGCCGGTTTACTGAAATTTGAGATTCTTGAAATCCAGTAATCTGTTTTTACTGGTTGTGTAACTATATTTTGGAATTGATTGATGAAAAAGACTGAAGAAAAAATTATCCGTTTCATCAATGAAAATAGTTTAATAGAAACAGGTGATAAAGTTCTTCTTGCATTCAGCGGGGGGCCCGATTCAGTTTTCGCACTTCATTTTTTTCAAAAGTTTCGAAAAAAATATTCGATTGATCTGTCTGCAGTTCATTTTAATCACGGATTAAGGGGTGCCGAATCAGATAATGATCAGAAATTTGCAAAACAGTTCTGCGATAAACTTGGTGTCACGTTTATTTCAAAAAAAATTAATGTAAAAACTTTTGCTAAGACTAATAAATTTTCGATTGAAGAAGCAGCAAGAATACTTAGATACAAAGAATTAGAAATGCTTTTGTTAAAGAATGGCTATGATAAAATAGTAACCGCTCACAATTTATCCGATAATACAGAAACTGTTATCTTAAATCTCCTTTCCGGCACAGCTGGATCAGGTTTAAGCGGAATTCCAATCAAACGCAGTAATATTATCCGTCCCGTTCTCTGCGTTACTAAATCCGAAATTGTGGAATACCTCTCAAAAAATAAAATTGAATTTAGAAAAGACTCATCTAACCTTAATAACGATTTCAAAAGAAATTTTCTACGGAATAAAATACTTCCATTATTGAGAGGGAAGATCAATCCAAAACTGGATGAAGCGGTATTTCGCTCCACAAAAAATCTTAGCAGCACCGAATTGCTTAATCCGAAAGTTATAAATTACTTTTTAACAAACTTTTTTAAGTTTAAAAACGACTCATATGAAGTTGATTTGAAATTGTATGAAGCGTTTGGAGAACTGCCGGGAGAAATTCTTAAAAATTTTTTCAGAATAAATTTTAATCATGATTTTAAGCACCAAGATTATGTTCAAATAAATAATCTTATTTTGAATCAGCCAGGGAAAAAACTGAATCTTGGGAAAAATTTAATTGTTTTTAGAGAGAATAAATGTTTACGAATATCAAAGGAAACTAGGAAAATTAGGCGGGTGCTTAAAATTTACGCTGGTAAAGAAATTAAATTTGGGACAAAGACTATTGGAATTAGAGAAGTGGACGAGATAGTTAATGTTAAAAAAAATAAAGAATATGAGCTGATTAGCGCAGATAACCTTGATAAAGAGTTCGTGTTGAGAGTTTGGAAACCGGGAGATAAATTTAAACCAATTGGATTCGGTGGTAATAAAAAGGTATCGGATTTTTTAACCGACCTGAAAATTTCATCGCTGGAAAAAAAAAATCAATTAGTTTTAATAAACAGGAACCAAATTGTTTGGATTGTTGGTTTAAGAATTAGCGATAATGTTAAAATTACAAAAACAACTAAAAGAGTTTATAAATTATGGGCGAATTAAAAAGAGATGAAATTTGGGTGGGGAATGAAAAATTTGTTCCTTACTTAACCGAAGAACAAATACAGAAAAGAATTACAGAGTTAGCTGAAGAGATCAATGAAGAATATAAAAGCAAACTCCCGATTTTTATTGGAGTGCTTAACGGGTCATTCATGTTTATGTCCGATTTGCTAAAGAAAATTAATATCAATTGTGAGATGGATTTCTTTAAGCTCTCAAGCTATGGAGATGCAAAAATCTCATCTGGCAAAGTAAAACTTGTGAAAGAATTAAACGCTGACATTAATGATCGCCACCTAATAATTGTTGAAGACATTGTTGATAGCGGCTTATCAATAAAATATATAGAGGAATTAATTGCAGGGCACAACCCGGCAAGCATGAAAGTAGCGACGCTGTTACTCAAACCGGAAAGCCTCAAATATGAGGTCAAAATTGACTATATTGGCTTTAAGATTCCAAGCAAATTTGTAATTGGTTATGGTTTGGATTACGCTCAAAAGTATCGCAACCTTCCCTCAATTTATGCTCTAAGCGAATAAGGAAAGACGATGAATGAACTAAATAATAAATGGAATATGGCTGACGAAAATAAATCATCTAACCAAAAACCTAAAAAAGGTTTTCAACCCCCAAAACCTGATGGAGATTTTGACTGGGGCAAAATTATAAAAACAGTTTTCAGTTGGGGCGCAGTTATTGTTGCTGCAGTTATTGTTATGCAGTTTATGCGTTCTGGAACATCAGGTACAATTGAACTAACATATGGTGATTATCAGAATTTTTTAAATACAGATAAAATTGCCGAGATTAAAGTATTCAAATCGGATGTAAATGATTTCCGTCTTGAAGGAACTCTTAAAGCAAAAGAAAAAATCAGAGTAAACAACAGGTTTGAAGATGTTCACATTTTCAGTGTTGTTATTGTTCAGGAAGATATTCCAGATCAGAAAAAACTTTGGAATGAAAAAGGGATTAAGTACACATTCGTAAAAGAATCTAATGAATGGATGACAATATTCCTTGGCTTTATTCCCTGGCTGTTAATTCTTGCTGTCTGGATTTTCTTTTTCAGAAGAATGCAGGGCGGTGCCGGGGGCGGTGGTGGAACGCGTGGTATTTTTAATTTTGGAAAGAGCCGTGCAAAATTAATTTCAGAATCTCAGATTAAAGTAACCTTTAAAGATGTTGCTGGTGCGGATGAGGCAAAATTGGAATTGCAGGAAATTATTGAATTTCTGCGTGAGCCAGCAAAATTCCAAAAACTAGGCGGCAAAATTCCGCGTGGTGTTTTGTTACTTGGCCCTCCAGGAACCGGTAAAACATTATTGGCTCGTGCAGTAGCTGGAGAAGCGGGCGTTCCATTTTTCTCAATATCCGGTGCAGACTTTGTTGAAATGTTTGTTGGTGTTGGTGCAAGCCGTGTAAGAGATTTATTTGATCAAGGCAAGAAAAATGCGCCGTGTATAATTTTCATTGATGAAATTGATGCTGTGGGTCGTCATCGCGGTGCTGGTTTGGGTGGCGGGCATGATGAACGTGAACAGACTTTAAATCAGCTCTTAGTTGAAATGGATGGATTTGAACAGAACAGTGGTGTTATAATTATTGCTGCAACAAACAGACCTGATGTTTTAGATCCTGCTTTATTACGTCCTGGAAGATTCGATCGTCAGGTTGTAGTTGATCGGCCTGATGTTAAAGGACGCGAAGGAATTTTAAAAGTTCATACAAGAAAAATTCCTCTTGATAAAGATGTTGATTTGACAGTGCTGGCAAAAGGTACTCCTGGTTTGGCAGGCGCAGAAATTGCAAATCTTGTTAATGAAGCAGCACTTCTTGCTGCAAGGAAAAATAAAAAGACTGTTGCGATGGATGATTTTGAGGAAGCAAAAGATAAAGTAATGATGGGCATGGAACGTAAGAGTATGATAATTTCTGAAGAGGAAAAGAAAATTACAGCTTACCATGAAATTGGCCATGTGCTTGTTGCTAAAATGATTCCTGAAGCTGATCCTGTTCATAAAGTAACAATCATACCAAGAGGGAGAGCGCTTGGCGTTACTACATATCTTCCTGTTGATGAAAAACATACATATTCAAAAAAATATCTTGAAGCAATGATTGCTTATGCATT
>DAIEQP010000261.1 GCA_027347805.1 Ignavibacteria bacterium
GATTAATTAAACATTTGTTTTAGATGAAACAGATTCCGACTTACAGGTAGCGCTACGTTCTAAGAACGGTTACATTGCAGCTTTTTTGCCAGATGCGATTTTCATACTTTTTAATTGTCGGAGTAGTATAAAAATCATTGGAAAAGATTATGGTTTGAGTGCTTTCAAGAAACGATTCCAACGAAAGAGTTGAATTCGAAATTGAGTTTGTTTCCCCGCCGAGCGAACTTGAAATATAAGAACTTGAGGCAGGTGCAAACTCTACACTCCAGGATTGAGTTTTGGTTAACAGCACAAGTAAAGCGGCTGTAACCAGAAAGCTTAAACCATATATTATTCTTTTAAATTTCAAAGTCTTATTATGTTTGCTATTTATTGATGACCTAAATTTACTCATTTTGGGTAATACGGTTCAAAGATTTGAATGATTATTGGGGCGGCGGAGAATAAAACACGTGAAAAGAGGCTAAAAACGCAGCATTCAAAAAATTTTTTTATTAAAAAAACCTATGCTTTGCCGTTCAAATGTTGATTAAACAGGAATTTATCCAGATGCGTGGTCCTATTATTTTTCTAGTGGCTTATATACATTTAATCATAATAAGACTAAGATCATCATCTAGTTCGCCGCCGGTATAAGAGAAAATTTCATTTTTGATTTGTTCTAACGAATCAGTTTCCGGCTTCAGTGATTTAAGAAAATTAGTAAATCCCTCTTCTCTATACATTTCACCCGCAGCATTGCGTGATTCTGTAATTCCGTCTGTAACAATAAAAACTTCGTCACCGCTTTTTATATCAATCTCATGATCTTCATATTCACCGGATTGGCTGAAGCCGAGTAACAAGCCCTGAGACACAAAAGATTCTACCGAGCTGCCGGATTTGTAAAACATCGGGAGATCGCCCGCACCCGAGTATCTTAATTTTTTGTTTTTTCTATCAACAATAATTATAGAAAGGGTTATAAAAACCTCGGAGATTCTTTCGTCTCTAAAAACAGATTCGTTTACTTTTTGAATTATCTGACTGGGTCTATAATCTGCTGAAGATTCAAGAACAAATCTTGTTGCGCTTCTAACGTAACCGGCATAAGCAACAGCAAAATACCAGGCACCCCAGCGTTTTCCCATTGTATCGCCAAGAACGACTATCATATTATCATCATCGACTTTGATGTAATCAATAAAATCGCCGCCGGGAACATTTTTATGAGGCAGGTGCCAATGCTTTATTTCAAAGCCATCAAATTTGGGAAATTCTTCCGGAACAACTTTTACACCCATTGAGTCAGCGGCCTTTTGAACTTCACCGACAACTTTTGATCGTTCTTTCTCAAGAGTTTTAAGTATTGCAGAAACTTTAGCAAGAACAATTTTAGGGCTTGATGTTTTAATTATATAGTCTTCTATTTCAAGGTTGTATCCTTCCAGAATATCGTCTTCTTCTGCTTTAGCTGTAAGAAATACAAAAGGAATTTTTTTTAGATCAGGATTTTCAAGCAACATTTTTCTGAACTCAAATCCGTCAACTTCCGGCATCATAACATCGGATATTATCAAATCAGGTTTTACTTTCTCTGCCATCAAATATCCTTCGCGTCCATTTGCAGCAACTTCACATTCATAGCCGGCTTTTGTCAAATTATACTTAAATAACTTTGCAATATTAAATTCATCTTCAACCAAAAGAATTTTATTTGTTGTTTTCGAAAGATTCTCAACTGACACTGGTAACTCCTATTACAAAAATTTTATTTATGAAAACTTTTCAGTGCTTCCTGTAGTTCTGAATAAGACTCAAATACTCTGAACAATCTTGTAAGTTCAAACATCGATCTTACATTTGGCCTGAAACCGACTAATTTCAAATCACCGCCAACTTTGGCTACACGCTTAAGCGTTCCCACAATAACACCAAGAAAAGTCGAGTCCAGAAATTCTACTTCGGTAAGATCAATTATAACCTTTTTATAGCCCAGATTAATTTTTGCCATAAGTTTTTCTTTTAGATCCCCGGCTTCGCTAATTGTAGCTCTATCTAAATTGATAATTTCAACAACTATGTCATCAATTACTTCTTCAATGATTTCCATTTTATTCCTTTTGAACTATAAAATTTAGAACCCTAGTTCTTGGGCGATTCAATTTTATACTTTTCCATTAATCTATATAATGTGGCTCTTCCTATTTTAAGTTTGCGGGCGGCATCAACAATATTCCCTTCCGTCATTCTTAAAGCATGTCTTATTGCTTCTTCCTTTAACTTTTCAAATGGTATTACGGGTGATTCTTCACCAAATAAAACCCCATTAGAATTTAACATTGCGGTGCCAGATTTTGAAGCAATATTTGGCGGCAGCACATCAACATCGATCATTTCTTTATCGGCAAGAATCATGCATCTTTCAAGTAAATTTTCTAGCTCTCTAATATTTCCGGGCCATTCATAATCATAAAGATATTTTAACGCAGTTTTTGTAATTCCCTTTATAGTCTTTCCCAATTTTTCGTTAAAATTCTTAATAAAGTGATCGACTAAAACCACAATGTCTCCCTTTCGTTCGCGCAATGCCGGTATATGAATGGGAAACGAACTTAATCTATAATAAAGATCTTCACGAAATATTTTATTGTCCACGGCAAGTTTAAGATCTCTATTCGTAGCAGAAATAATTCGCACATCGGTTTTAATAATTTCATTACCGCCGACCCGGTCAAATTCTTTTTGCTGAATTACTCT
This sequence comes from Ignavibacteria bacterium, assembly GCA_027347805.1. Taxonomy (GTDB): domain Bacteria; phylum Bacteroidota; class Ignavibacteria; order Ignavibacteriales; family Melioribacteraceae; genus Stygiobacter. The sequence continues at coordinate 2,743 of DAIEQP010000261.1, forward strand.
TAATATTTTTGCCTGAAGTGACATTTCCATTTCGCCAATTTCATCCAGAAAAATTGAACCGCCTTTTGCAAGTTCAAACTTTCCGATTTTTCTTTGATGCGCGCCAGTGAACGCTCCTTTTTCATGTCCAAACAATTCGCTTTCCAAAAGTTCACGCGGAATTGAAGCACAATTGACTACAACAAAAGGAGCCGATTTTCTTTTGCCGGTGAAATGTATTGCCCTTGCAACAAGTTCTTTTCCTGTACCGCTTTCTCCTGTTATCAACACTGTAATATCATTATCGAGCACTTTTGAAATCATTTTGAATGCTTCCTGCATTTTTTTGTCTGCAGAAATTATATTTTCAAAACTGTACTCTCTGGTTAAGTTTTCTTTAAGTTTTTCAACTTCTCTTTCGAGATCAAAATTCTTAATGGCATTTCTAATAGCCGGTTCAAGACGGTTTTTATCAACCGGTTTAGGAAAATAATCGAATGCACCCAGCCGGATCGATTCTAACGCAACTTCAACACTTCCTTGTGCGGACAACATTATAACAGGCAGGTTAGGAAGCCGCTGTTTTATTTTTCCAAGAATCTCGTTTCCATTTTTATCGGGAAGCATTATATCAAGCAATACTAAATCCGGATTTTCTGATAGAGCATTTAATGCGTCAGTCCCTGTTGAAAAGGTTTTTATATTGTAACCCCATTGGTTTTTAACCCAATGACTCAACATTTTAACTATTGATTCTTCATCATCAACAATGAAAATTAATTTTTCCACTTATATTCTCGGCTGATTATTTTGGCAAACGAATTATAAACGTTGTTCCTTTGTTTTCTTCAGATCTTACTTTAATAAATCCTTTATGCAAATCTATTATTTGTTTAGCGCTTACCAATCCAAAACCGGCGCCCGTTATTTGAGCTCCCGGTCTATGAACTTTTCCAAATTTCTGGAACAAGTTTGATATTTCCTTTTCTGGGATTCCAACACCAGTATCGGTAATTGCAACTTCAATTTCTTTTCCAAATTCCTGAACTAAAACAGAAATGCGCCCCCCGGGCTGTGTAAATTTAATTGCATTTGAAAGAATATTTGAAAACACTTTTTTAATTCTTTCATTGTCAACATTAATTATTTGTTCTTTGTCGGGATATTCTTTTGTCAACGTTATTGATTTTTCATTAAACTGCTCTTCAAAAACCAACACCACATTATCCAAGATTTGCAAAATATCTTGCTTCTGCTTTTGAAGCTCTTCTTCACCCGCCTCAAGTTTTGAAAAGTCCAGCAAATCATTAATTAATTTTGCAAGTCTCTTGCCTTCATTTAATATGATGTTCGAAAATTCTTTTAATGTTTCTTTATTAAGATCCTGATCATAATAAATCGTTTCTGCAAACCCGACAATAGACGCGAGCGGCGTCCGCAATTCATGAGAAACATTAGAAATAAATTCACTTTTTAGTTTATTTAATTCTTCAAGCACTGTTATCTTGTTTCTTGCCCGCTCCCTTTCAATTGAGATAATTCTATTGGCCTCTATCAATTTAGAATTCAGTTCTTTTATTTTCTGCTCATCGCTTCTTCTTCCTGTAACATTTCTACCAATGCTAAGCATGCCGCTCACCTCACCGTCGGTCAGTAGTGGTTTGGCATGAATTTCAAATAAAACGCCTTTATCAAATCTGTCAAGAAAGCTTGCTTCAAAAATTGTTATACCGCTTGAATTCAGAATTTTTGTAAAAGACTCTGCTACTTTTGACTCATCCTCTTTATCTATAAATTCCAAAAAATGTCGCCCGATAATTTAATCCGGTAAATAACCAAGTGCACTTGCACCATTTTTGTTTACCATACTAAAATATCCAAATCCATTTAAGATAAAGATCAGATCATCTGCTGTGTCAATCAGCATTCTAAATTGTTCTTCTGATCTGGATAATTTTAATTGAACAAGTTTCTCTTCCGTGATATCTTGAATTACTCCAACAATCCGATAGACTTCATCATTTTTAAAAATTGGAACACCAGAATGGCGAACCCAATGTTCTTTACCAAACCGGTCTTTCATTTTATATTCAATTACATCTTCTTCCCCTTTGCGAAGCTTGATTATGAATTTTCTGAAATCAATAAAGTATTCGGGATATATAGAGCGAAGTATTTTAAATTTGTTTTGATAAATTTCTTCCGGAGAAAAACCAAACAAAGACCTAACAGCTTCTGTAATAAAATTATATTCTGTTCCGGTAGAATTTGTTGAGTATAAAACTGTATTGATTGAACTTATTGTTTCCTGAAAAACACTTTGAACATCGGCATCGCGGGTAATATCAGTAAAAATACTTACAACAGTTTTGCTTGAGGATTTTGGGGAATCGACGAGAAAAGAATTAATCCGGAACCATTTTATAATTCCCTTTTCAAAAACATACTTCAGCTGAAAATCTGTGATGTTTTTATTCAGCACTGCTGCCCGAACACATGGTAGTTCGTTAAGCGATAATTTTTTATTATTAGCATCATAAAATTTTCCCGTTTCAAAAAAAGCGGGGGATATTTCGGAATCCTTACAGTTAAAAATCTCGGTAAAATATTTATTTGCTTTTATTGATATAGAAGCCGGCTTATGAGTGCTTATTAATATTGGCGCGGATAAATTGGGTAAGTTAAGGAACTCTTTTGTTTTATTTGTTGATTTAATAGTTGCGGATTTCTTCTTGTTGGAAGAATTTGTTTTAACTGTTTTTTTTTTCTCGGTTCCGTGTTTCATCAACAAAAGCAATATTATTTTGATTAGAAAATAAGAAAATCATTGTTAGAAATATAACAATAAGAGATTGGTTAAAATAATTTGTTGATCAAAGAAATAAGTTATTTATAGCGGTTAAATTTTCAGAAAACAGAGAACAATATTTATTATTATTGCGCCCACTATGAAAACAAATACTATAAATGGTTTAAAAAAACCTGAACTGCTGGCACCAGCCGGCAATTGGTCAATGTTAAACACAGCAATTAAAAGCGGGGCAAATGCTGTTTATTTTGGAGTCAAGCAGCTAAACATGCGCGCAGCAGCGGGTAATTTCGACTTATCCGATTTGCCTGAAATTGTAAAACACTGTTCTGCATCAAATATAAAAACCCATTTAACTCTTAATACAATTGTCTATGAAAACGAACTCTCTGAACTGGATGAAATTGTAAAAACAGCCAAGAGTTCCGGCATAGATATGATAATTTGCTGGGATATGTCCGTAATTCAAAAATGTCTTGAATACAAAGTTCCGTTTTGTATAAGTACACAAGCTTCTATTTCTAATTCAGCTTCTGTTAAATTTTACGAGCAGATAGGCGCAAATCGTGTTGTGTTGGCGCGCGAATGCACCCTTGACAAAATTCAAGAGATAAAACAAAATGCAAAAATTGAAATAGAGACATTTATTCATGGCGCAATGTGTGTTGCCGTTAGCGGAAGATGTTTTATGAGTCATGATATGTTTGGTAAAAGTGCGAATCGCGGAGAATGTTTGCAGCCATGCCGGAGGGAATTTGAAATAAAAGATCTTGACCAAAAAGGAACTTTAATATTGGGAGAAGATTATGTTATGTCTCCAAAGGATTTGTGCTCAATTGAGTTTATTGATAAAATAATTGATGCAGGAGTCGATTCGCTTAAAATAGAGGGAAGAAAAAGAGCCCCGGAATATATTGCTAAAGTTGTTTCATCTTACCGAAAAGCAATAGATTGTTACTTTGACGGTTGTCTTACAGACGATCTTAAACAAAATTTGAAAGGTGAACTAAGCAAAGTTTATAATCGAGGTTTTTCTTCCGGCTTTTATTTTGGTCAACCGGGCAAAGATGATTTTGCGAAAATTTACGGAAGCGCTGCGACAACAAGAAAAGTTTATGTGGGTCGAGTTACAAACTATTATCAGAAAATTAATGTCGTGCAGATAAAGATTGAAGCTGATAAATTGGAAATTGGAGATTCAATTTATTTTATCGGTGATACCACCGGAGTTGTTGATCGGCAAGTTACTTCACTTTTGCTTGATGAGAAAAATGTTACCGTTGCAGAAAAAGGCAATGAAATTACATTTGTGTGCGACGAAAGAATTAGAGTGCATGATAAAGTTTATAAAGTAGTAAATCTGGACAGTTAATTATTTCCAGGTAAGTTTTGGCTTGCTGGTATTGAAACTATCTAAAGCTTCCTGAAGATTCTGAAATATTTTAAATACTTTATCCATTCTTGTTAGAACAAAAACCAGAGAAGGCATTTCTTTATTGTAGACCAATCTTAAATCACCATTCAGTGAGTTTACTCTTTTTAATAAAGCAACCATAGCCCCAAGAAATGTTGAGTCAATATATTCACAAATACTTAAATCAATAACCAGCTTAGTTGTACCGGATGCAATCACTTCTCCAGCAAAATCCTTAAAACTAACAGCTTTTGCTAAAGTTGCCCGATTCAAATAGACGTGAATAATTCCAATATCCCCCGATTTTTCCGACTTAAAATCCATAAGAAAGATTTCTTTTCACTTATATTATCAAAATTAGTGTGCTAATATATGCAATAATTCAAGAAAATCTAATGCAAGAAATAAAGTTTTGAATTGCCTCTGAAGAATTCAATTGTTTTTTCAGGATCTCTTTAAAAAGAAGAAGGCGAAGGACCTCTTCAAACTTTTACCCTTCGCCAATCTTAAGGACGGAGCCTGTTATGTGTGTGTGTCATAACTATTGCAATCATTGTGCCATAAAATATTTTTTGATATGACTTCCCTGACACATCAAAATCTTTGTTTTCAACACAAAAAATGATTTTCTAAAAAATTTACCGCGAATATTTTTCGTCTCTAGAGAAAAAATTTCGGTTCTTTAGAAGGGTATTCGTATAGCAACGCCATATTCACCAGGCATTCGCAAGGAAGGTGCGACGGAAATCTTATTCGATTCAAGGTCGATTCTTTCTTCGCCATGAAATAGCAGCAGATCAATTTGACTATATAATAAAATGACAGCCCAAGAAATCCAAAGATTGTTTCTCATTTTGTAAGACTTATTATAATCCGAATAACGCTGATCGAAATTGGCTTCTTCTGTTTCCCTCTGATATGCATCCTGCTTGCGGCTGGCATCGATTGCAAAATAAATTAACGCTCCCAAATTTACTGTGTAAGCCAGACTATAAATCAATCCTCTATCTTTACCATATGATAGTTGTCCCCAGCCTGGCAAAACCATGTTTTTTAAGAAAGCAGAACCGAATGAAATTTGTTTTTTATAAACTATCTGGGAAACAGTA
>DAIEQP010000284.1 GCA_027347805.1 Ignavibacteria bacterium
GTAGAATGAACCAGTCCTCTTCCTTTTAATGCAACGCCGGCCAAGACAAAAAATGATCCCGTTCCAGGTCCAAACATTCCATCATAAAAACCGATTGAAGGGATAACAATATTCTGATATTTATTTCCAGATATTTTTTCCTCCCCCTCTTCAATAGCTGGACGGGGTGAAAAGAGAAAGTAAATTGCTATAATTATAAGCACAACAGGAATAATAAACGATAGTAATTTTGTATCAATGAACTGCACCAGAAAAGTCCCGCAAAGTGAACCGATAAAGGCAGTTAGCATCTTATACTTAACTGCTGATATTTCTATTCTTTTCTTTTTAATCATCATAAATGTAGCGGTTCCTGAACCCATACTGCTCTGAAATTTATTGGTACCGAGGGCAAACAATGGAGGAATTCCGCTCATTATAAGCGCAGGTAATGTCAACAATCCTCCTCCGCCGGCCAATGTATCTATAAACCCGGCAGTTAATGAAATCAAAAACAAGAATATTAACAGTCCAATCGTTATTTCAAAATATCCCAAATTATTCTCCAAAACTTCGTTTTTATTTATTATTCTAACTTTTTAATAAATCTGCTATTTCAGACAGACTGCATATAGTAAATGTTTGCTCCCAGTTAGGCACATTTTCGCTTCTATTTAACAGAATAGACTTAACACCATAATTCTTTGCAAGATCAATATCTTTCATCTCATTGCCAATATAAACAGCTTCATCCTTTCCAATTTGAAAATATTTCAAAATCATTTCCACTCCTTCAGAAGAAGGTTTTCTAAAGCCGGCATCGCATGAAGTAATAACCAAATCTATATATTTTATAATAAGTTCCAGATCCTTCAGCACTAAATTCTTCGGCATTCCGTATGGCACGTCTGTTAAAACGGCAACTCTAATTCCAGCACTTTTCAGGTTGAGAAGAATCTTTTCGGCATTTTCATTCGGTTCAGCCCTTCTCTGAAAATAATTAAAGAATCTTTCAATTGTCCTATCCCTATAATCCTGGTTGATTCCAATTTGCTCCAGGATAGCTGAAAATATCTCTTCGGCTGTCACTTCTTCATTTCGTGGATTAATCCTTGTGTTGTATTTCCTCAAAATGGATGAAGCAATATCAAGTTTGTTTTCATCAATAGGTATTCCGAAACCTTCAAAAACCTGTCTCAATGCCGGTTCATAATGCTCGCTCCAGTCCAGTGCTAACCCCTGATAGTTTATCAAGGTCTCACCTAAATCGAATATGGCAAGTTTTATCATTCCTGAATCCTTTAATTAGTCTTTTGCATAAATGAAATCCGATAATTTGCTGTAGAATTCCCTGGGATTTTCAGTTGTCATCGAATGACCGCTGTCTGTAATCATTATTTGAGGAATTCCCTTTAATTTTTCAAGTATAACCATCTCTTTATTTTCTTCACCATAAAAATAACTTTTCCGGCAGTTCCGCTTAAGAAATCTTTCCAATAACTGACCATTATCCGACCAATGAACAAGAGATGAGGCGCTTTTATATATAGCTACGGGGGATGATTTACTAAACTCAAGCTGACCGTGACCATTAAATTCAGCCAATTGGATGGGAAATAATGTGTCTCTGTACTCTTCAAATGAAATCCCTGCAATTCCCCTGCTCAATAGACCACAATCCTCACTAATCATATTTCCTTCTACATTACTGTATGATTCAACCCTTGAAAGAATACTATCATCCAGAAGCAGCCCAATAGCATTCCCCATACTGTGAGCAGCAATATGCAGTTTCCATTTGGGCAAAATATTAAGCAGTTTTGTCAGCAGTCCCGCCTGCTCTTCCATTGTATATGAAAAATCAGCAGGTTTGGAAGAGTTGCCGAATCCAGCCAGATCTACAAGCAGTAATGATTTTCCCGGAAAATATTCCGCATCAAACAGGTTTCGGAAAGATGTTGATGAGCAGGCCAGTCCATGTATAAAAAGCACCGCTTCATCTGCAAGAGGATTAAAATGACACTTAAAAAACAATTGAATGCCATCAATTTCCACTTTGTATTCTTTATAACCAACTTCAAGTAACATTAAATCCTGCCGCAAAAAGAATTTTTTACTGAATAGAAAATTAAGAATATAATAGGAATGAAATTGAATGATTATCGAAACAATTGAAAAGCTTTTGCAGGTTAATGATTGATGATTTTTCTAATCACCCACTTCTCTCCTGCTTTCTCAAGATATGTGTAGTCATACCCCATGTTAATTCCGCGCAAGTGCATTGTTCCTACAACCGCCTGCTGTTTTGTGGAACTAAATCCAACACGTGTTACCTGGAAAACACTTGTTCCGAATGAATGAGGATAATCATTACTGAATTTTATAAATCCCGTCATACCTCCGTCATTCAAGCCGCGTGTTTCCCTGTAATAACTTTTATACTTATCGAGACTGATCAGTTTAATATTCCCAGCGTTTTGGGAATATACATTTAACGAATATCTTCTTGAATTTACAGAGAGCAAATTATTTATCAGTTCGGAGGATGAGATTCCATTTGCTGCCAGCTTTTCTGCAATGCCTGCAGTTGAATCAGCATTTGTTGAATCAATTAATACATAATGATGTGCTTTATACTTTGGAGCTTTTTGACTGCCCGGTGTTGAAATTTCTTTCTGATAATATAAACTGTCAATTACCTGTGAATAAATTTTGTATTCATCATTTGAAAAAGAAACATTTTCATTGTTCTTAACACTGCAGGAAATAATCACTATAATTATTAATGATGATATAACAAATTTCATTTACAACTTACCTGATTAATTACTTGATCATAATTGCAGTTGTAAAATAGTATTTATATAAATTAATTATACTGTGGAGTTTGCAGGATCAAAAAGAAAGCATTAATTCGTTTTTACCCTGTTTTCTCACTTTAACATAAAAATTAGTAACAAATTCACACTAATTAGTGTGAAAATCACTCTCAGGAGTGTGAATTTTAGTCTCCGGAGAGTAAAATTTACTCTCCGGAGTGTTAAAGTCACACTCGGGAGTGTCGAAATGATACTCCCGAAAGTAAAATTTACCTTCCGGAGTGACAAAATCATACTCCTGAGTGTCAAACTCACACTCTTGAGTGGTAAAACGGCACTCCGGAGTGGCAAAACGGCACTCTCGAGTATCAAAATTCCACTTCCTTTTATCTTGTCACTCGTCAATAATATCTATGAAATCCAGACCTATCCTGGCATTCCACTAAGATTAATCGATAAGTTCTTTAAGATATTCGGGAAGCATTTCATTCCACCAGGGCCAGTCGTGCCCAACCCCCTTTTTAACATCCAATTTATGGTTAATTTCTTTTGCTGTAAGTATAGAGGAGAGATGCTGGTTTTCATCCAGAACAAAATCATTATCCCCCGTTCCGATAATTATTTTCATTGATTTCATTTTTTCGATGTACCATGAATCATACAGATTCGGCATGTAATCAAATGGAGAATTGAAATAGCAATTGTCATCATAAAATCCATAGATAAATTGTTTTATGTCGAACGAACCGCCCATCGAAATTATAGCATTTACAAGATTCGGATACCTGAATGCAAGATTAACTGAATGATAACCGCCAAAACTGCATCCGCCGAGGGCAACACTTTTTGCACCTGTCTGGTATTTTGCAAAACCTATTACATCATTAAGAATCAGACTTTCATAAGCCATATGTGTCTTTACACGGTCTGCAGGATGGATTGAAAAATTCTCCCAGCTTTCACCATCAATGCCATCCGGGCAGAAAATTGTAACCTTACCCTCATCAAGAAATTCTTTAACAGAATTAATCAATCCATGATCTTTGTTTTCAAAATATCTGCCGTGTAATGTCGGAAAGAGAATTAATGGAAAGCCGGCATAACCGAAAACAAGCATTTCAAATTCACGGCTTAAATACTGTGAGTACCATTTATGGTAGTATTCTTTCAAAATTTTCCCGCCTGAAATAAATTTCGAATTCAATATAATGAAGAGATATGTAAGATGCGTATTTGATGATTGACAGAAACCAAAGTCACACTGATCGAAGCCAAAGTGTGGCGTTGGTTAGTAATTCCATCTCGACTGCGCCTGTCTGAGGGCAGACAGGCTCTAGATGACTATAGATTTAGAAAAATAAAAAAGCCGCTCACAGTTTATGTAAGCGGCTTTCCAATAAAAATAATTACTACTTTATTACCAGAGCATCTTGTAGCTGTTAAGCATCTTCATATAATTTGCTCTTTCGAATGCAGCAGGTTCTGCAACTGCTTTCTGGCTCATGCTTCCTTTCATAGTATTAATCGAATCATATTCTTTTTCTTCCATCCACATTTCAACGCCCTTTAATATTTCGCCAACTCTCTTCGGTCCTTTAACAAGAAGCTCTGAAGCTAATTGAACAACATCGGCGCCAGCCATAACAGATTTAATAACATCCATTTCATTATGAACACCGCTTGTTAATGCAAGACTAGCTTTTAACTGACCGTAAAGAATTGCAATCCATCTTAATGGCAATCTCATTTCCCAGTTTGTGCTCAATACAAGATTTGGAACAACTTCCAATTTATCCAAATCAAAATCCGGCTGATAAAAACGGTTGAACATAACAAGAGCGTCTGCGCCTGCATTATCCAAACTCTTAGCCATATTACCCATTGATGTAAAGAAAGGACTCAATTTAACTGCAACAGGAATCTTAACATTCTTTTTGATTTCAGTTAAAACATCTGTATACATTTTTTCAATATCTGTACTGCTTACCTGAGGATTTGCAGGAACATAATAAACATTTAATTCGAGAGCATCAGCGCCTGCCTGTTCAATATTACGTGCATATTGAATCCATCCGCCAGTGCTTACACCATTCAAGCTTCCGATGACAGGAATACTGAGAGATTTTTTAAGATTAGCAATATGATCGAGATATTGATAAGGTGTTAATTTAAATTCGTTCGGCTGAGGGAAATAATTTGTTGCTTCAGCATAGCTTTCTGCATGAAATGATAAATAATGATCCAATTCACCTGATTCATGATTAATCTGTTCTTCAAATAAAGAATAAACAACAATTGCAGCAGCGCCGGCATCTTCCATTGTTTTTACAGTATCAACATTTTGTGATAACGGAGAAGCAGAAGGAACGATAGGATTCTTTAACTTCAAGCCCATATATGTTGTTGATAAATCCATTTTTAACTCCATTTATTTTTCAATTTTTTTCTGATTAATTAAAAACCCCGGTGCCTATGGCATCGGGATAAATTCAATTAGTTCTTTGGTTCTTCATCAGATGTAAACTTCATCTCTGCCATCTGCTCGTAGAATTTCCATCTCTTAATAACTTCAGCCTGTCCTAATTCCAACAATTTCTTAGCTTCAGTCGGATGAGATTTAGTCAACATCTTGTAACGTGTCTCGTTGTAAATATAGTCTTCAAGTTTAATCTTCGGAGCTTTTGAATCCAGTTTCAAAGGATTCTTTCCTTCTTTCATATTTTCAGGATTGTAGCGGAATAATGGCCAGTGACCAGAATCTACTGCAAGTTTTTGGCATTCCATACCTTTTGCCATGTTGATACCATGAGCGATACAGTGGCTGTAAGCAATGATGATTGAAGGACCATCGTATGCTTCTGCTTC
>DAIEQP010000350.1 GCA_027347805.1 Ignavibacteria bacterium
GTATTTACATTTTTGAATTTTCTTCCATATTCAAAACATTTTCATGTTGTAACATCTTTGCCAAATGTTTATTTCAAAAAGATCGGCAACCAGAAGTACGCTCTTAAAAAACTAAACCTTGAAGATGAAAATCAAACTCAATTTGGTGCATCGGATATACAGCATCTTACATGGAAACAATTATTGGATGGTTATACCTGCACTGAATGCGGAAGGTGTACAGCAAATTGTCCGGCAAATACAACCGGCAAAAAATTATCACCGAGAGAAATCATTACGAGTATCCGTCAGCGCACTCATGATAAAGCGCCCCTTGTTGTTGCAGGCACGCCAGAAGATAATGAGATAATGCAGAAAACTCTTATTCATAATTATATTACCGATGAAGAACTTTGGGCATGCACAACTTGTATGGCTTGCGTTTATGAATGTCCGGTAACAATTGAGCATGTTGATTCAATAATTGCTATGAGAAGAAATCTTGTTCTGGATGAATCCTCTTTTCCAAATGAATTGAATGCGTTATTTAAAAATTTAGAAACGAATGGAAGTCCATGGGCATTTAATGCGCAAGATAGAGCAAACTGGGCAGAGGGAATGAATATAAAGACAATGGCAGAAGATCCAGGCGGTGAATATTTATTCTGGGTTGGATGTGCGGGTTCTTTTGATGCAAGATATCAAAAAGTATCCAAGGCATTTGCATCTCTTATGCAGAAAGCCAATGTTGATTTCAGAATTCTCGGAATTGAAGAACAATGTAACGGTGATACGGCAAGAAGACTTGGGAACGAATATTTAGCTCAAATGATGATGCAATCGAATGTAGAAACACTTAACGGTTATGGAGTTAAGAAAATTGTTACCGGCTGCCCTCATTGTTATAATTCTCTTAAGAATGAATATCCTCAATTCGGCGGCAACTTCGAGGTTTTGCATCATTCGGAATTGATTGATAGACTTTTGAAAGATGGCGATCTTGAATTGAAAAATGATTCGGTAAAATCAAAAATTACTTATCATGATTCATGTTATCTTGGAAGATATAATGATATATATGATTCGCCGCGCGATCCTTTAAAAATGATTAACGGAGTTGAGCTTGTTGAGATGGGAAGAACAAGAGACAAAGGATTTTGCTGCGGTGCCGGAGGCGGAAGAATGTTTCTTGAAGAACTTGAAGGAACCCGCATAAACGAAAACCGAGCAAAGGAAGCAGTTGATACAAATGCAGATACAATTGCATCTGCATGCCCATTCTGTATGACAATGATGGTTGATGGGGTTAAATCATTGGATAAAACAGAAGATGTTCAAGTAAAAGATATTGCAGAAATTGTTTTAGAAAACATAAAATAATCCATTCACTAAAAGCAGGAGGAGCTATGCAACAAAAATATCAGGATCTTATCGACTTCATTAAGTCTTTAGAACCAGATGTAGAAAAATTCTATACAAAAGGACAATCAGCAGCTGGAACACGTTTACGTAAAGGATTGAGTGATCTTAAAAAGAAAGCTCAGGATCTTAGAAATGATGTTCAGGCTATGAAAGCAGATCGTAAGACTGCTAAAAGCGGAAATTAATCCGTTAACATTTATTGTTAAAAAGGTTGGGTGAGCAATTGCCCAACCTATTTTTTTGTGATTAAGATGAAAAGAATTCTCCTTCCGATATTGATTGCATTAATTACTTTTATTCTTCTTACCGACGAGTCAAAAAAAAAGACATTAAAAACTGAAGAGAGTAAAGTAATAACAATTTCTTTTGTTTGTGATTTAATGTGCCATGAACCGCAATATGAATTTGCCAGACGAGGTAATGATTCATTTAATTTTCGTCCTACGTTTTCAGAAGTTAAAAAAATATTTTCGTCATCAGATTATGTAATCGGGAATCTAGAAACAGTTGTTAAAGGAACAGGAACAAAGCTCGGCAGTTATCCTTTTTTCAATTCGCCAATAGAATTTTTGGATGCAATAAAAGATGCAGGTTTTAATATACTGATCACTTCAAATAATCATTGTCTCGACCAGGGAATAAATGGTCTTGAAAAAATGATTTCCAATTTGGATAAATTCGGCTTTAATCATCTCGGTACTTACAAAGACTTACAAGATCGGGATTCAATAAGAATATTTAACAAACAGGGGATTCATTTAGCAGTTCTCTCTTATACTTATGGAGTAAATGGAAATTTTATTCTGCCTAGGAAAAAATTTGCAGTTAATTTGATTGATACTTCACTGATCCGCAAAGATATTTTTTCAGCCAGAAAGAAAAATGCAGATGTAGTTATTGTTTATTTTCATTTCGGTGAAGAATATGAAAGATTCCCCAATAAATTCCAGAGAGAAATTGTCGAATTGACAAAAAATTTTGGAGCTGATATTATTATTGCAAGCCATCCTCATGTAATTCAGCCGTTGGAATTTTTTGTCCCAAAATCAGGCAAACTTGATCGTGGATTTGTAGCATATTCGCTTGGAAATTTTATTTCAAATCAAAGATGGCGCTATTCAGATTGCGGTGTGATATTGAATTTTTCACTTGAAAAAATGAATGAAAATAAAATTGTGCTCGATACTATTTCGATTATACCGACTTGGGTATTTAAGGGAAATACCGGAAATCAAAATTCATTTGTAATTATTCCTTCCGATACAAGTTATTTTAAAAATTTCCCGGACTACATAACAAATAACGACAAAGAAAAAATTCTTCAAAGCTTTAATGATACAAAACGAACTTTAGCTGAAGTGCTGTCGTTTAAAAGAAAGGCCTACTTACATTCAAATTGAATCCAAAATCATTGGGATGAATTTATTTAAAGGGCGGGTAAATTTACCGAGGAAAAATTAGTGTTAATTTTTATTTTTGCGCCACACAAAAGGAAATATTTTGAACAATAGAAAAGCATCTTTATCCATAATATTTTTAACAATATTTATAGATCTAATGGGATTTGGAATTCTTATTCCAATTCTTCCAACATTTGCTAGTAAACAACTGGGCGTTTCAGATTTAGGTATCGGGTTACTGGTTGCAGTATTCTCATTTATGCAATTCATTTTTAATCCTGTGCTTGGAAAACTCTCGGATAAAATTGGTAGAAGACCTGTTATTCTTGCAACTCAATCAATGACAGTAATCTCCTACATTATTTTTGCATTTTCAAATTCATTTGGCCTTCTTTTATTTTCGAGAGTACTTGCCGGTTTAGGAGGCAGTAATATTGGAGTTGCGCAAGCTTATATTGCCGATATTACTTCCAAAGAAGAACGAGCCAAAGGTATGGGAATGATAGGTGCTGCATTTGGACTTGGATTTGTATTTGGTCCTGTAATAGGCGCAGTTCTTTCAAAATATGGTTATCCATTTGCAGGATTCGGTGCAGCAACTTTTTCTGCTATTGCATTTATTTTTGCATTGGTAATGCTGCCGGAATCTTTACAGGAAAAAAGCAAGGAAAAACTTGTAATAAAATTTTTCGACTTCAAATTTGCAAAGCATGTTATTACTAATACATCTGTTGGCTATCTGATTGTTTTATACTTCATGATTATTTTTGCAACCGCAACTATCTATGGAACATTTTCAATCCTTGGTTATAAAGTATTTCATTTTTCAGATCAGCAGAATGGAATGCTGTTTGGAATTACAGGTTTAGTTGGTGCGCTGATTCAAGCCGGATTTATGAGGACAATGTCGCAGCGGTATGGAGATAAATTTCTGGTAATCGGCGGGCTCATATTGATGATGATAGGGCTTGCACTTCTTCCATATGGGAAAAACTTTTTG
>DAIEQP010000290.1 GCA_027347805.1 Ignavibacteria bacterium
AGTACCTTTTCCGTTTTTATTAAATCTGTAATGATCATGAATATGTTCAGGACCATCCAGTGAGAGCCCTACTAAAAAATTATATTTAGTAAGAAAGTTTGCCCATTCCTGATTAATTAAAATTCCATTTGTTTGCAAACCATTGCCAACAACTTTTCCCTCTCCATATTTTTCCTGGAATTCAACAGCTTTTCTAAAAAATGATAAACCCATTAAAGTAGGCTCACCACCCTGCCAGCCGAATGAAACATGTTGTGGACTATTTTGAAAAGCCTGCTTTACAAGTTCTTCAAGAACCTTTAAAGACATTCGATGAATTTTATTTTCAGAAAAGTATTCGGCTTTATCCAGATAAAAACAATAAACACAATCAAGGTTACAATCTGGTCCGCTTGGTTTTATTAAAAGTGAGTTTAATATTTTTTTCATTTTACATTATCAGGTTTAAGAGTCGGCTCACCTTCAAGATATCCCATGGACTTCAAAAACTTATCTGTTTCAAGTAAAGTCTCAAAATATTTACTTTTATTGTAGAAGCCATGTTTTTCATTTTCATAAAGAATTAAATCACATCTTATTCCCAATTTTTCCATTTCATTTTTATATTTTTCTCCGGTTGAAACAGGAATTAAATGATCGGCTGTACCAAGCATAAACAATGTTGGAGGAGATTGTAAACTAAGATTATGCAACGGAGAAAATTCCTGCCAATACTCTTTAACTCTTTCATAGCCGTAACCATCAGGGCCATTATCAATCACGGGATTAAATAAAACAAGTGCATTAGGTTTAGAACTGATTGATTTATCTTCAAAATCTTCATCGAAAAATTTTAATGTTGCAGCAGCTGCGGCAATATGCCCGCCAGCAGAACCGCCTCCAGCGGCAATTCTATCAGAATCAATTCCAAATTCAAGAGCATGAGCGCGAACCCAGCGTATTGCAGATTTAGAGTCTTTCACACATTCTTTTGGAGTTGTTCCATTAGAATCGCGGAGGCGGTACTGTGCGGAAATTGCAACAATTCCTCTTGATGCTAGATATTCGGATTGCCTGAAAAATGATTTAGGAGATCCATTATTCCAGCCACCGCCATGAAAAAAAACAATAGCCGGCTTTTTTACTGCGGAATTGTTGTTCAGAGGAGTAAAAACAAAAAGCTTTAGTTTTATTGAATCGATAGTTTTATAAACAACTATTTGATTCGGTGTCTGCGCAATGTATTCTGATGTAAATAAAAAAAACAGTAAAAGAATAATTGCTGTATAAAATTTATTTGAAGTATTTCTAATTCTATTTCTCATAATTCAATTATGGTTTTACATTTTTCCATCCTAATCCGCCATTCATCATCTCATGGAAAGTTTTTATTAATTCAGAATACTCAGGCTTCAGTGCAATACTCTCTTTGCAGATCGGATCATTTTTCAAATCGTACAGTTCAGTAAATTTAACTTCATTTGATTTCTGATCAATCCATTCAGTGTAACGATATTGATCTGTTCTCATTGAGTATCCCATCATTTTTTTAGGGCGCGGATATTGACTGAAAGCAGCTTTTTTCCATTTATGATTCGGATCTTCCATAACCGGGACAAAACTGGTTCCCTCCAATCCTTCAGGCAAAGGAAGTCCACACAATTCAGTAAGAGTAGGATAAATATCAACGAATTCTGTTAATGCATTACTTCTAATTCCTTTTGGATAATCCGGATCAGAAATTATCATTGGAACATGAGTGTCTAATTCGAAGTTTGTATGCTTACTCCATTGCGAATATTCACCCAGCTTCCAACCATGATCTCCCCAGAGAATTATAATTGTATCTTTTCTTAAATCTAACTTGTCAAGTTCATTAAGCAGTTTACCAACTAATGCATCCGTATAACTTACACATGCATAATACCCGTGAATTAATTCTTTTGTAGTAGCTTCATCGCACGGTCCCACTTCAGGAATATCAGAGTATGATCTAAGTTCACCCCAGGTTGTGAATGCAATATCCGGTGCATTCTTAGGTTTATCAGGATAAGGCATTGCAATTTTTTCCCTATCGTACAGATCCCAGTATTTTTTGGGAGCGCAGAATGGCAGATGCGGTTTTCTAAATCCAACACCCAAGAAAAATGGCTGCCCATCTTTTTTAGCTTTTGCTGAAGGAGCTAATTTGTTTAATGATTCAATTGCTAGCTGGCAAATATTTCCATCGAGGTAAGCTTCATCCGGAACATCAGCACATTCAGTTGCGTGAGCACGCATTCTAGTTGAGCCGGGTGATCCGTCTTCTGAATTCTCACCTTTTGCAGAAACCTTTCCACCTTCCTTCAATAATTTTAAATTTTCTTCAAGAACATAATTTGCACCGTTTCCAGGACGATGAGGAACACTATAAGATGCTTCATCTTCCAGACCCACATGAAATAGTTTTCCGATTCCCTCTGAAAAATATCCATTGTTTTTAAAATGCTGCTGAAGTGTTACAACATCAGGCATTGTAGATCTGATATGTGTTTTCAGATCATAAATTTTAGTTGTGTCGGGTCTTCTTCCGGTTAGTAAACTGGCTCTTGTAGGACCGCATACAGCTTGCTGGCAATAGGTTCTTTCAAATAAAACACCACTCTTTGCAAGCGAATCTATATTCGGCGATTTAATCATTGGGTGACCATAACAACCTAATTCAGGACGAAGGTCGTCAACCGCAATGAACAAAATATTTTTCTTTCGAGGGATTATTTTGCTTAGTTCAAAATTCTTTTGACCAAATAATTTTTGAAATGGAGTTAGACCGACAATTCCACCGACACCAATTATAGTAGAGTTTTTTAAAAAATCTCGTCTTGTTTGTCCCATTTTTTTCTCGGATTATGTAACAATATTTAAAGGACTTTAATATAATTTAATTTTAGGACTCCGGATACGTGGAGGCGTTCCGGAGTCCTATTCAAGCAAGCGTAATGCGCTTACTTAATCAAAATCATTTTTTTAGAGAATGATTGACCAGCAGTAACTAGACTATATATATATACTCCAGAAGAAAGTTTGGATGCATCAAAATCAACTTTGTATGTACCAGCCTGTTGTGTTTCATTAACTAGGGTTGCAACTTCTCTTCCGAGCATATCGAATACAACTAATTTTACTGCAGAATTTTTTGGTATACTATATGAAATATTTGTAACTGGATTAAATGGGTTAGGATAATTCTGCATAAGTTCTATTGAAGAAGGAATAATACTTGATTCGAATTTTTCAATACCAGTGTATAATTTTTTCTTATCGGGATACCAATTCAAATCGCCAACTGGCAAACTTTTATCTCCAGCTGTATAAGATTTAGCAGTAGTACCGTATGAAGCAACTACAGTTTTAGTAGGATCAGCAGGAACGTTTTCCTGATAATTAAACCACCAGTTTTCAGGCATGTCTGTTGCGTTTGGTGTTTTAATTGCAGCTTCTACCCAGGCAACAATATCAGTTGGTTCTTTCTGGAAAGTTAATTCCTCAGAATAATAAGCTTTTGTTGAATCTGCACCCAAGGCTTTCATAATAGTAGAAGTTAAAATTCCAGGGGCTTTTGTTGAATCTTTATACTTTGCCCAGATATCAGTGTATTTCTTTTCCCAATAAATATTATTATTTCTTACAGTAATTTTTTGTGCAAATGTTTTACTTGTATCGATAGTTACAACATACATATTTGTGTTTTCAGGCTGAGTTTGTTCAACTACTTTTCCGATAGGTTTTACTCTGTTCCAATGTGCCCCTAACACAATTGTATTGCGGAAAATGTTATTAGTCACTTTAAGAACTTTAGCTTTACCTGCCTGCAATCCTCCATGGTATCCTTCAGTAACTAAACTCGTATTATGATCAAATTCAACATAGTTTACTGTTGTTCCCATATTTCGCATTATACGATCAGTTAGATTAAAGAAAGTACAATTCCTAACTATTATTGTATCCGCAGTAGTAATTGTTCTAAGATCTACAACTCTTCCATTACCACCCAAAGATTTTGGATGACCAATGCTATGCATAAAACAATCGTCTATGTAAAGACTGCAGTCATTACTTTGAAGAGCAATAACACTTCCTCTATCATGCATAATTTCGCAGCTAGTTAACCAAACACTTGCACCATTATATACGTTGATATAGCGATTACGAACACCGCCGGTCGGCTGATTAGCTTCAAGAATTAAATTTTCCAGTTTACCGTTGCTTCTAAAATTTATATTATATGCATAAGTAGTACCTGAAGTAGGAGATGCCTGGAGCAACGGTTTAGGAGCTGTTCCGGCTTCTGCTCTTATGTATAAGAAGAAATCTTTATTCTCTATAGCTGAAACAACAGGATAATACCCGTTTCTTTTTAATTCATAAATTGTAACTTGTGGTGCTGCAGCTCTTCTTGCTGTTGAGTCAGCTTTAATTACTTTTGCTAACTCATCAACTAAATCGGGTGCAACCTTCACAATTCGTTGAGCTTGAATTGAGCTTATTGAAAAAAGAATAACAAGTAGAGTTGTTAGTAACTTTTTCATGTTTACTTCTCCTCTTAGTAAATTAAATGAATAGTACATTTTATTTTATACAACTTTTACAATATCAGTTCCAAACCAGCATTTGCATTCATTCCATAATAGTATTTGCTTGATGGATATGTTGTGCTTCCATAGAATGCTCTATCCGGCTGGTTTGTGATGTTCATTAAATTCATATGAACATTAATCCAATTAGTAATCTTGTATTTCATGGACATATCAAAACGGGTAAAAGCGTCATTCCATGTATCCTGTTCTGCAATTACACCTACACCCGAAATACTTGCACCTTGATAAAGAATGGAAAGTCTTACAGACAGGTCTCCCGAATCATAACCAAGAGATAAGTTTGCAATTTGTTCCGCCTGGCCCGGCATTGGTCCCTTTCTTTCTGTTTCATTGTAAGAGTATTGATATTTAGGAGGTCTTGAACCAGGAATAATTGTTGCAGTCATATCAAAAAATGGAAATCCTGTTTCAGACCAGATTCTTGCGTAATTAGCATTAATTACTACACCTTTCAAAAATTCTGGCAGACCGGGATATAATGCCAGCTGGGTTTGAAGCTCTAATTCAAATCCCCATACTTTTGCATTTGGAGAATTTTCATAAGATGACATTTGATAACCACCTTCTCTTCCCGGAATACCAAGTTTTGCAATATCTTCTGGCTTAAGCACAATAGATTTTTTTGCATAAGAAACATCCTGCAAATCTTTTCTGAATCCACTTAATGAGAATAATCCGAAAATATTATTATACACTGAGGCAGTTAAATTATAATTCCAAACTTTTGTTTCTATAAGATCCGGGTTACCTCTATCCAATGTTGCGTTAGTAATGTTGAATCTAGTAAAAGGTGATAACCAGGAATAATCGGGTCGTGCGATTGACTTATTAACAGAAAATTTCAAATCAGCCCATTCAACCGGCTTAATTTTTAGGTGTAAATGAGGGAAAATATGAGAGTAATTTTTTGAGTATGAAGTATCTTTTTGAATGCCTGATCGTCCATACACCTCATATGCTGTAGTCCAAACAGATTTATACCAATTATCAGATGCTTCATAACGGAAACCAGGAATAATTGTAAATATCTGTCCAATATTTAATTGCCCCATAATGTATGCGGCTGCAACAGTTTCTTTTACATCATAATTATTTGCTAGTTCATTGCGATCAAATTTAAATGTAGATTGTTGTACTTTACCCCAGCTGTTTACCTTATCTCTATCAAATACAGGGAAAAGCTTATTCTCTTTATTAACGATATTTAGGAAATCACTTTGAGAGCTAATAAAGTTTTCAATTGTAATTCTTCCTGTTTTTGAGTTTGTGATAATGTTAGGATTAAGTGCTTTAGCAGCTGCAACAAATGATCCTCCCAAATAGTATTGCGCTTCACCTTCTCCAAAAGCATCATGTTCTCTAGTGCTTTCTATGTATTTACCACCAGTTTTAATGAAAGCAGTAATTACATCAGAACCAAGACCTATTGGGATTTTTACATTGAACTGTCCAGTATAATCAGTCTGCAAAGTTTTATTCGGTGTCAGCCATGCTTCTCTTAAGTAAATGTCAGGAATATTATCTTTTGCAGATGGTATATAAGTGCTAAGATTATCTAACTGGAGTTTACTTTGATCGAAAGGTGAGGTCTGTTCCAATGACATTGAAACTTCATAATCATTATCAGTTTTTATATTATATCTGGAGAGCACAAAATCCAAATCCATTCCAAATAAATGAAATTCTCCATTGAGAGTATTGGTTAAACCAGCCACTTGAATTTCACTGTCACTTACATCATAAATAATTTTATCCGAAGCCCTTGCATCAAAATTTTTTCTTACTGTAAATGGATTTCTTGTTGTAGAACTGTAAAGATTTGTAATCCAAATTGTACCATTTTCTAAAGCATAATCGAGAGTTAAACTTCCGCCCCATCTTTTTCTATCTTCAATAACATTTCTAATCGAAACAGAATTTCCTCTTACAGGAACGATTCCTGTTACTGGATCTCTCAAACCGCTTACGCTCCATGCACCGCTCCAGCTTTCCGAACTTCTATTTATTTTTTCATAATTAACTGCTGCTGCTATACCTAATGAATTTTCAAAAAATCTGTCTGTAAATTCACCCGCAGCTTTATAATCACCGAATTCATTCTTCAATTGATTATAACCGGGATCCAACTTAATGCGGATTGTTCTCTCAGAAGGAGCTTTTTTAATTTTAAGATTGACAACTCCTCCAACAGCTTCAGCATCCATTTCCGGTGTTATTGCTTTGAATACTTCAATACCTTCAAGAGATTCGGAAGCAATCATACTCATATCAACAGATCTATCTCCGCCTGAGGTTGAAGGAATTTTAACACCATTAATTGTTATGGAATTTAATTTTGGTTCTAAACCGCGGACAACAACCTTCGTCGCCTCTCCGGCACCTCTTATTAATGAAACACCCGGGAGTCTCCCGACAGATTCTGCAGCATTTGCATCAGGCAATTCTCGAATACGATCTGCCGATACAACATTTACCATTGTATTAGAACTAATTTGCTGATTCATTGCTGCTACCTGCCCTCTCATCTGGGCAGTTACAATGATTTCCTTTCCATCAATCTGCATTGGACTAAGTTTAATATCACGAACGACTTCATCTTTGCCGTTTAGAATTATTCTAAAAAATTTTGTTGTGTATCCTATGTATGATACTCTCACATCATAAGTGCCTGCGGGTATTTTTACAACACGATATTCCCCTTCAATTGTAGCTGCGTCACCAAGAGCAGTTCCTTGCAGAAGAATTGTAGCTCCGAATAGTGATTCACCGGAAAGAGAATCTGTAACAACTCCTCTTAGAGTTGATTGCGCTAGTATTTGGGGGACAAAAAAGGAGGAGAATATTATTAGGATAAATAAATTACTACAATGTTTTTTCATACACACTTCCTTCAATTTCTAATTAAAATTGGTTATGATTTTGCTTAAGGAAATATTTTTGAACTATTTGAAGTTTTATGTTTTGGCTAATTTTTCATGTATAAATAAATATTAATAATCTCTTGGATTTAAGTAAAAAGCCGAATAATTCATGCAATTAACAGGTGAATTGCGTTACGAGTTGGTTTTTTAACCGTTTTTTACGATTTTTTGCAGAAGATATTTGAAGAATATGAACCAACCTAGCGGACAAGAAAAAACTCAAATAATTTCTCAGATACTAAATAGTCCTGAATTTCATGATTCAAAGAGATATCAGGAGCTACTTCAATATCTAATCAATAAATCGGAACAAGGCGAGACTATTAAGGAAACAGAAATAGCCCACGACCTTTTTAGTAAGGATTCAAAATTTGATCCTAGTGTTGATTCTCTTATTCGAAGCTACATAAGCAATTTGAGGAAAAAACTAGAACATTATTACCTAACGACTTCCGACAAGTATAATTTTAGACTGGAAATTCCCAAAGGACAGTATCATGTAAAGTACATACCTTTGGATCCGATTCCCGCAACTGCTAAAAAAATTAATTATTATAAATACATTTTCCCATCTATTATATTCTTACTTCTACTCATATTGATAATTAGGGAGTTTCAGCATTCAAGTAGAATATCTGCATCAAACACTACTATAAATAATCCAATCTGGAAGGAATTCCTTCAAAGTAAAACTCCATTGTTAATCGCTTTAGGCGATTATGTTGTTCTTTCAGAAAAAGGCAAAATGAGTGGAAGAAACTTTATTCGCGTGCCAGGGATTAATAACGAAAAAGAATTATCGGATTCATCAAAAAAATTTCCAAAGAAATTTAACAATATGGAGATATCTGAAGTAACATACATTGGTGCTGGCGCTGCTTTAGGTATATCACACTTATTTAATTTTTTCTCTCAGAATAAAGTAAGGGTTACAACAAAACTTTCAAGAGAAATTACCTGGGACGACATAGAGAAGTATAATATAATATTTATAGGTTCTTTAAAAACGCTATATAAACTTGATACCTTACTTGTCAGAACAAATATAAAATACCAGCTTAATCCAAATTCTCTTTCAATAAAAGACAGGAAAACTAATAAGGAAAAGTTTTTCAGTATAAACTGGCATGGCGGTAATTACGAAAGAAATTTCGGCTTAATTATTAAACAGTATATTTCAAAGCAAAATAATTTTATTCTTTTAACAGGATTTAGCGAAGTCGGGGTAATGGATGCAGTAAAAAACATCCTTGACTCAGATTTTGAATCTCGAATAGAAAAATTTATCGGAAACAAATTACCTGATAATCTACCGCAATTCGAATTTCTTACAGAAGCTGAAGGTCTTCGCTATAATGTTTTAAGATCACAAATAAAGCACTTTTCACTTATGCTGGAGTAATATCAAAAAACATTTAAGAATCCGGAAAATATTCTATTTAATTTCCCATCTTTTCAAGTATTCCACTCCTAAATTCATTTGTAATTGTTAATAAATTGTTGATGTTATTACTTGTTTTAAAAATTGCCAATTCATTTCTATCCATATTTCAATATCGGAAACGAATATTTTAAGATAAATCGTAGAAATTATTTAATTTCATTTCTTACCATTTTTAATTTGGATAATTTTGTATACCAATCTTGAATTTTGCTAGAGGATTTTTATGTTCAAAACATTTGTAACAAATCGCCTGGTTAAAAGTGAAGACCTAAACCATCATGGAACATTATATGCAGGCAGAACGGCTGAATGGTTAGTTGAATCCGCATTTGTAGCAGCCGGAAGTGTATTGCCTTCTAATAGTATTGTATGCAAAAAAATTCATGGATTAACTTTCTTAAAGCCCGTTAAGCCTGGACAGATAGTATGCTTTAACAGTCGTCTAGTTTATGGAGGTAAATCGAGTTTAAGAGTTTATGTAAAAGTAAATTTGATTCATTTGATTGAGGAATTATATGTTGAAGGATTTGTAACGTTTATACATGTTAATGACAAAACAGAGCCCGTCCCTCATAATATAAAAATCACGCCTGAAACCGATGAAGAGAAGGAGCTGTACGAAAGAGCTGCAAACGCAAAATGATTATCATGAAGTTAAAACAGAAATTTTATAATTGAAATAGAAGTATTTTCCCCGTTGATATTTTTGATCAGATTTATAGCAAGGAGCAATTATGGTTTTTAGTTTATTAAAACGAACATTTTTTTTTAATAACATTCACACAACTTTAAACGGATTATTTCATAAAGTACTAACTTCAATAATTTTCATTTTGGCTCTTGGATCTTTTTCAATTAATATTGCCCAGCCGCAAGAGAAATCGGCTTCTGCTCTTAAGTGGGTAGGCACATGGAGTACAGCACCACAATTAGTTGAAACAAATAATAATCCCCCCTCACCCGGATTAACCAATAATACTCTTAGGCAAATTGTTCATGTTTCTATTGGCGGTGATAGTTTACGAATTAGATTTACCAATGAGTTTAGTAAAAGTTCTGTAAAACTAAATTCAGTTCATATTGCTCTTTCTAAAGGAGCCGGAGTAATAGATACGATAAGTGATAAGATAATCTATTTTAATGGTAAGCTTGAGACAACAATAGATCCAGGCAAAGCAGTGATGTCTGATCCTTTTCAGTTTACATTACAACCATTAACAGATGTTGCAATAACTATTTATTTTGGCAACACATCTTCCGATGTAACAGGTCATCCGGGTTCAAGAACTACTTCGTATTTGCTTACAGGCAATAATGTTACCAAATCAGATTTTTCAAATGCTGTAAAAACTGATCACTGGTATGTTATCAATACAATAGAAGTATTAGCGCCAGAAACTGCGAATGCTGTAGCCATACTTGGTAATTCAATTACAGACGGACGCGGCTCCGGAACAAATAAGCAAAACCGATGGCCTGATGAATTATCACGTCGCCTGCAGTCAAATTTAGATACAAAACGTGTAGCCGTATTAAATGAAGGCATTGGTGGAAATTGCGTACTTGGTGCGTGTTTAGGACCATCAGCACTAAATCGTTTTGAACGTGATGTACTAAACCAGAGTGGAATAAAATGGCTGATCATTTTTGAAGGTATAAATGACATTGGCGGATCGTTTGGATCTCAGGGTGCAGCTAAAGTTGCACAGGATTTAATTTCAGCCTACACACAAATGATAGATAAAGCTCATTCAAAAAATATTATTGTGTATGGTGCAACTCTGCTTCCTTTTGGCGGCTCATCATATGATTCGCCTGATCATCAAACTGCATGGCAGACAGTAAATAATTGGATAAGAACAAGCGGTAAATTCGATGCAGTAATTGATCTTGATGCAGCAATGCATGATCCTGCAAATCCAGAAAGACTCTTAACAAATGCTGATTCAGGCGATCATCTTCACCCAAGTGAAGCAGGGCATAGAATGATTGCAGAAGCAATTGATCTTTCATTATTCGGCGCAAAATTAAGCACTGGAATGAATGAAAATTCAAACTCATTGCCTGTTGGTTTCTCACTTTCACAGAACTATCCCAATCCTTTCAATCCAGAAACAACAATTGAATATTCAATTCCAAAGACTGGAGTTTTCAAGCTGAAAGTTTATGATGTGTTTGGCAAAGAAGTTGCAACTCTTGTAAATGAAACAAAGAATGCCGGCAAACACATCGCAAAATTTTTAAGTGATAATTATCGCCTGGCTTCCGGAATTTATTTTTATGGAATCAGCTCCGGACAATTTACACTTGTAAAGAAAATGATTTTGATAAAGTAAAATCGGAATTTTTATAAGATTAAATTAACCGCGGAGATCATCGCAATATATTTTTCGTCGGGAATGTAATTTGGAATTGAATTTCCTGAACCCAGAGCATAACCATTTCTATCAATTGTTTTTTCTAACAATAACAATGAACGATTTGTAATAGCTTCGACTGAACTGCGAGATAGAAAATCCACATCGATTCCTCCGAGAATTGCAATCCTTGAAGAATATAATTCATAAGCTTCTTCAACCGGTAGAATCAAATCTTCGAACGAATGTTTAGCATCATATTTCATATATTCAATTACATCATCCATAACATCTTTTAACTGACCGCATGAATGCAGTATTGCATATTTACCTGCATCGTGAATAGCTTCTACAATTTTCCGATGCCAAGGGAAAACCCATTTCCTTAACATTTCGGGAGAAAGTATTGTCTGGTTTTTAAAACCCCAGTCATCATTCACTATACATGCACCTATAGTTTCAATTGAAGAAACTATTTCATAATAGCGAAGGAATCGGGATCCAACCGCATCAAAAATTTTTGTTGTTAGATCTTCATCCAGAATACTCAACAGGCATAAATTTTCAAATCCAACTAATTCAATTACATTTTCAAGTATTCCTCCATTACCGCTTGCAATTAATTTCATGCCATCAGGCAAGTCACTTTTTAAATCGTAATAAATATCATAATTACTGTTATCAGGATTGGGCCAGGAATATTTTTCAAAACTTTCATGATCGGTGATAATGCTTCCGGCATTCATTGAAACTGTTTCCTTTTTCTCTGCATTAGATTTAGGGAAAATTAAGGTATCAGTCCGCCAGCCGGAAATAGTGGTGTAATCATAACCTGCATTTTCGAATGCTCTTATGTTCTTTTTAAAGATTGCCAATTTATCTTGTCGATCAACATTTATATTTCCAGTTAATCTGTCTACTAAATCATCATTTAAAGCGAACTCGAAAAGTGTCGGCCTGTTTATTGTTTTTCTTGTTAATACATTTATAATGTTTTGAAAATCCGGAGTGAAATTTTTACTTCTTTTATAAAATAAAGAGCCCATTCGATTCAACAATTAACAGTTACCCGTTAAAATAATTGAAATAATTATCTGTCACCAACAAAATAAGTTAACTTGTTAAAGGGGATATTTAATAAAAAAAATGTCCGTCGGCATTGCCGACAGACATTTAAATAACGATTCAGAGCAATCACTAAAAAGTAACACCAACAGAAAAGTAATGTACTCCGGAAAGTCTTCCAAAATCCTGGTAGGCATAATCAAACTTTACTTTCACCATGTCAATAATCCTATAGTTCATACCAACACCCATAGTCAATCCTTTTTCAGAATCGGTTTCAAACAATGAGTTATAACCGGCCCGGAGATAGACAATTTCATTCCACGAATATTCCATACCAGTATTCAGTGACTCTGTATTATCATTTGGATGAATTGCATCTAACGCCAAAGTGAATCTAGATGTTTCACTTTTCAGAAGATCTGCAGAAATCCCGAACCTGAATATCAACGGAAGATCAAATTTATCAAGTTCAATGTTGGAGTTAATTAAGTTTTCGTTTCCAGCACCCGAGAGATAAATTACAGTCGCATCTCTTCCGGTTAATTGCATCTTTGTACCAAAATTTGAAATACTTGACGCAATTCTAACTTCATTTAGAATGTGCAACTTGTAAAGAGTACCGATATCAATTGCAAAGCCCTGCGAATTCATGTGCCAGAGATTTTCAGAAATATATTTTACATTAAATCCTATCGCAAAATCCTGTGTGAGGAATTTTGAATAATTCAAGCCTAGCACCAATGTTTCATAAGTAAATAATTCACCTGTGCCTTCCGGATGCTCGATAGTTCTAACCATCATGTCATCCATCGAAAGTGCAGAAACAAATGCCCCGAGAGTTCCAAGGTTAGCAAGATTAGTAGCAAACGCAGCAAAATCGTGATTGACTCCGGCATAAAGTGAAGTGTGATTGAAGCTTGCTTCATTTGAAATAATATTTGCTGTGCCAGCCGGATTCCAGTAAATGGCGGAAATATCATCTGCAACAGAAGTAAAGGCAGCGCCCATTCCTACAGCCCTGGGCCCAACATTAAACTTAAGTACTTGTGCTGCAGTGGTTCCGGTTTTGTTTGTTTGTGCTGGTACTGGAAATGCCATTGCAAACACTAATAAAATATTAAGTAACCAAAATATTTTTTTCATTGTCTCTCCTGCATTCCTTATTTAATTAGTGCCAGCTTAATTAATTTTTCGCCAATCTCTGGTGCATCTATATGAGCAATGTAAACACCATAGGATACACTGAACCCATCTTTGTTAAGAAGATTCCAGAATTCTCTTCCGTTCGAAAAATTACTGTTATGTTCTAATGTTGTAACGTGTTCGCCGCTAAGAGTATAAATTCGAATTGTACATTTCATTGGAAGATTTTCGAAATAAACTCTCCGTTCACCACGATTTTGTCCCGACAATTTATTTGCAGGTTCAATTTCACTTGCACCAACGTAAGGATTGGGAACGACATAAATATTATCAAGACTGCTTGCAGCTTTTTCATTTTCTACAAAACCGGCTTTTGTATTTACAGTAAAAAGATCTGAAGTTGTAAATGGTCGTTTC
>DAIEQP010000313.1 GCA_027347805.1 Ignavibacteria bacterium
AACTGTAAGTACAGTAAAAGGAAATGCGAATACCGGAACTAGTTCCTTAACGGGAGGTATTGATAAAATTTCATCATCAAGATATTATAAGATAACCTTTAATAAAGGAACAGCTACTAATGCATCAACACTTAGTTTCAATACCTTTGCGCCTTCCTATGGATCTGATGATGGTGTCGCTGCTGGAAATACAAATCTGCGAGTTGCATATTCAACAAATGAAAGAGCTGCCTGGACCGGACTTGGCCAAACAACTTCACATACTACAAGTTTAGTAACTACTCCAAACACAATTACACCGGATACACTTGTTACATCACTTGTATTAAATGATGGTCAATCTATTTATGTTGCCTTAGCCAGAAAAACCGGAACAACCGAGAATAGTTTGGGTGCAGGTACCGATATTAAGAAAGAAGAAGGAATCCCATCATCATTTGGACTTAATCAGAATTATCCAAATCCATTTAATCCAACTACATCAATTTCATTTTCTATCCCAAAATATTCATTCGTAAATCTAAAGATATATAACTCAATTGGAGAAGAAATTGAAACATTGGTTAGTGAGTACAAAGAAGCGGGAAATTACAGATGCGATTTTAATGCAGCAAAACTGTCAAGTGGAATTTATTTCTACCAGCTCAATGCCGGCAGCAATGTTTCAACAAGGAAGATGGTTTTAATAAAGTAAATTACACGTAGATTGATCATTAAATAGCAATAAAAAGAAAAACAGACATTTATGAAAATGAATTTTAGAAGTTTAATTGTGTTATTTGTTGTTGTCGTATCAGGTTTGAGTTATTCAAAAACATTTTATATTAAATCCGTATCTGAGTATAACGCAAATTTATTAAAGGCGAATGCTGGCGATACAATTATCTGGAAAAGAGGGAGTTACCAAAACCAGATTTGGAGGATTAAAAAGAACGGAATAAAAATATTTGCAGAAGCTCCCGGTGAAGTAATTTTCACCGGGTTCACTTCTGTAAGAATTGATGCAGATAAAGTTACTTTCTCAGGTTTTCAATTTAAAGATGGTTATGTAACAAATGATGTGATCGAAATTTCAGGAAGTCATAATCGAGTATCAAACATCAACATCTCTAATTATCAATCACGTTATTATCTGCAGATCGAATCGACAGGAAGACACAATGTCATTGAGAACTGCAACTTCGAAGCAAAACCACACGCTCAGCCTGAAGTTTCACCACAATCTGTTTTTCAGGTTGAAGTCGACAGCAAAGAACCAGGTTATAATATAATTACACACTGTTCATTTAAGAATCACACTGCTCCTGAAAATGCCGGGGGTGATTACGGAATGGAAGCTTTGAGAATTGGTTATAGCTACCAGCACACATTCATCAGCAGAACAACGGTTGAATACTGCTACTTCACAAAATGTAACGGTGACGGTGAAGTAATTTCAAATAAAGCACGCCAAAATATTTTTAGATACAACACATTTTACCATAATGGAAAATCAGAAGTAACATTGAGGAGGGGCAGCGAGAACATTATCTACGGAAATTTTTTCCTGGAAGGCGGAGGTATCAGATTAAAAGAAGGGGGCAATCAATTCATTTTCAATAATTATTTCTCAACCGGTAAATGGTCTTCTCTGAGGTTTGAAAATTTTGATGGAAATCCTCACCTAGAAAATGTTGTCGTTGCATTCAATACTTTTATTAATTCCGGCAAGATTGAACTTGGCGGAACGGGAGATTTTGCGCCTCGTAATATTCAGTATGTAAATAATATCTTTTCGCATTCCTCTGAAAATATTTTTTCTGATCCCACCAAAAAAGAAAAATTCATTGGAAATATTTATGATGAAAATCTGGGAATTGATTCTCAAGCAGGTTTGACAAAAGTAACTTCGGCAGGATTGGAAAAAAATACTCTGGGTTATTATCAGATTGTTAAAGGAAGTCCTGCAATAGATAAGGCTGAGCCAATTTCGTTCAGCATAGCAGATTATCGCGGGCTTAATTATGATAAAAAAATCCTGCTTGATTTAAAGGGAAACAAAAGACCCCAGCAGGAAAAATTGAAAGACATTGGCTGCTCGGAATATTCAGGTGCAAAGGAAGTTCAACCTTATGCATCCGAAAACAATACTGGTCCAGATTATCTTCGAAATAAAAATGTTGTCAGTTCAAAACTGATAACAGAACAAAACAGTATTATCGATTCGGTTGCACTTGAAAACGGTTATGTTAAAATATTCCATAATAAAGCAGAGTTTACAAAGCCTGATAATCCCAATATTGGAACAAGAATAATAGTTGCATTATCTGATGTTGAAATCAAAAGCAGTAAAGGAATTAAGAGATTGACCCGAGGCGGAGTTGCTGCATTCCTGAAAAATGAATCATATGAAACACCTTCAGGTGAATATTTTGAAATTGGTTTTAAAGAAAATCATCCGCCTCTTAAAGTTCCTGAAAAATGGGTGGAACCAATAAAAAACAAAATCATTTATGAGGATGATCAAATCAGAATATTTGAAGAAAGACTTGATCCCGGTGATACAAGAGAGCTTCACAGTCATAATCAGAGAGTAGTTGTTAGGCTAAATGAAGTTCAATTAACCGACCCCCGTTTTCATGAGAAAGGTACTCCTGGAGGAGGCATTCAGGTTCCAAACACAGTAAGATTTGCTGAGCCGATGGTTCATGTTGTGCGAAATCTCAGCAAAATACCTTTGTTTAATATTGTAATTGAATATAAAGCACAACAAAAATAATGCGCATGCAACTGTATCGAATAAATTATATAAGGATGTTTATTCTGACGATGTTTTTACTTATACCAAAAATTTATGCAAATGAATTTTATGTTAATAGTATTCTGACATTTCAGAAAGCACACGATGCCGCTGTTGAAGGAGATAAAATAATTTGGCAGAATGGAATTTATTCAAACATTAATATTGCTATAACAAAAAATAAGTTGAGTCTTATTGCTGAAAGTCCCGGCGGTGTAATCTTCAATGGAAGTTCAACATTCTATATTAATGGTAATAATAATACATTCAGCGGTTTCCAGTTCATTTCAGGAAACACAAGTGCAATAGTTATTACGGTGGCCGGCAACTATAATGTTATTACTCAATTAAATTTCGAAAACTATTCAGCACAAAAATATATTAATCTGCTAGGTCAGTATGATGAAGTTTCTTATTGCAATTTCAAAAACAAACCGGCATCAGCTCCGATTGGAAATTTAATTCATATAGCTCCAGATGGAAATGTCCCAAACTATGCAAGAATAAGATATTGTTCGTTTCAAAATATGTCCGGCAATGGCGGTGATAATGGAAATGAATGTATCAGAGTAGCTAATGGTGCTCAATCTGCATACTCATGCAGAACAATTATTGAATACTGCTATTTCGAAAACACTGGACCTGGTGACAGCGAAGTAATTTCTGTTAAAAGCCGCGAAAATATTATTCGTTACTGTACTAACATAAATAATCAGAAAGGAAATTTTTGCTTTAGAAATGGTGACGATAATGTAGCTTACTGTAATTTTTTTATTAACGCAGGCGGAATCAGAATTAAAGAGGCCAACAATATTTATTGCTACAATAATTACTTTCAAAACTGCGGTGATGGACAAATTACCGCACCAGTTAAATATGTTTATGTTAGTCCGAATCTAAATAACATTAATTTCATACATAACACTTTTATAGACGGCACTTCAATAGAACTTGATGCTAATGCTGTAAAAAACAACTGGGCAAATAATATTTTTCAAAAAACTAATGGAAATATATTTAAAGGAAGTGCACCTGGAATTTCGTGGTCGGGAAATATTTACAACGGCACGCTAGGTTTACAAATCTTAGCGGGAATGAATAATAAGGATCCGCAGCTAATCCCGAATTCAGAAGGATATTTAATTATTAATTCAACCAGCCCGGCTGTTAATTCATCCAGTTCTCAATATCCGGTATTGCTAGATATACCAGTACTTGATGATGATCCTTCTATTTTATTTGATATTGCCGGCAATACTCGTCCAGCTGACAGATTATTAAAAGATGCCGGCTGTTTTGAAGTATCTTCCGGCGTAATCAAAAATCGCCCATTAAAATTATCCGATGTTGGACCCGAATACTTAAAGAATCAAACAAGTGTAGAGAAAGAAAAAAAAGAAGCTGGGCATTCCAAGCTATTGCAAAATTTTCCTAATCCGTTTAATCCAGAAACAACAATAAAATATAATGTTCCTGAAGTGGATTTTCATAATTCAGCTGATGGAGTTTTGTATCAACAATATGTTTCATTAAAAATTTACGATTTGCTTGGAAGGGAAGTTTCTACTCTTGTTGATGAATTAAAATTACCGGGAAATTATTCAGCGGTTTTTAATGCAAGAAATATAACTGATACATATTTGACCAGCGGAATTTATTTCTGCCGTCTGCAGGCAGGCAAAAATATTGAAATCCAAAAAATGATTTTATTGAAATGAGAAACAGAATAAAGTGATTATTCACTTTATTAAATCAAAAATTTACCAGGAGGACAAAAATGAAAAGAAGAGATTTTTTAAGAACTTCCGGATTAATGACTGCAGGTGCACTTGCATTGCAAAGCTCTGTATTTAGTAAGGAAATTTTGCACAAAGCTCTGAACTCTTCAAAGAAACCAAATATAATTTTTATTCTTGCCGATGATTATGGTGTTGGAGAGGTAAGCTGCTATGGAGCCGATAATTATAAAACTCCAAACATTGATAATCTGGCTAAGGGTGGAATTCGTTTTACACATGCATATACGCCTTCCTTATGCGGTCCATCAAGAGCAACAATTCTTTCGGGAAGATATTTATTCAGAACCGGCGCAACTAATCAGGACAGTACTGGAGAGATGAAACCTTCTGAAGAAACATTCCTTCCTAACATTTTGAAACCGGCGGGCTACATCACTGCATCTATTGGAAAATGGGGACAACTTCCATTAGAACCATCCGATTTTGGATTTGATTATTATTTGAAATTCCAGGGCAGCGGTGTTT
Organism: Ignavibacteria bacterium; assembly: GCA_027347805.1. Lineage (GTDB taxonomy): Bacteria > Bacteroidota > Ignavibacteria > Ignavibacteriales > Melioribacteraceae > Stygiobacter. Next base: position 5,044 of record DAIEQP010000313.1, read on the forward strand.
ATTGGAACACTCAGGACAAGGGAAAAACGTATACAGTTAATGGTAAAAAAGTTGAGTTAAAAGAAAAAGAATATATGCCTGATGTTATGCATGATCATGTAGTAAAATTTATTACTGAAAATAAAGAACGTCCTTTCTACTTGTACTATTCAATGTCTCATGTACATTCAGAAATATTACCTACACCCGATACCAAGCCTGATACAAAAGATTATTACCCTGACAATGTTACTTACATGGATAAATTAGTAGGTAAACTGATTAATGAGCTGGATAGATTAAAACTCAGAGAAAATACTTTAGTCGTTTTCTTCGGTGATAATGGAACAGCGGGCGGACATGCAGATGAAGCAACAATTGGTGGAAAACGACTGTCTGGTCAAAAAGGATCAATGCTAGAAGGTGGAAGTCTGGAACCTTTGATTGTAAACTGGCCAGGTGTTGCACCAAAAGGAATTGTTTGTGATGATATGATTGATTCAACTGATTTTGTACCGACTTTCGCTGAGTTAGCCGATGCTAAATTACCGGATAATAAAATTTTTGATGGAACTAGTTTTCTTCCAACCGTAAAAGGTAAAAAAGGAAAGACACGCGAAACTATTTTTATTCAGCTTGCTAACATGTGGTATGTAAGAGATTCTAAATGGAAATTGAATGAGAAAGGGGAATTGTATGATATGAGTAAAGCTCCTTTTGAAGAGATACTCATTGCATCCGACACAAAAAATTCTGAGGCAATTGAAGCTAGAAAGCGCCTTCAAGCTGCACTGGCTAAACTGAATCCTGCAGGAGGTAAACGGGATACCGGCGATGGAACAGGAAGACATGCTAATAGAAAAAATAAAAATGGTGACTGAGATATTCATAATTAGAATTTGGAAACCATATGAAGATTGCAAGCATATATTCATTGAAATCGAAAAAGAAAACAAACCGGTTGCTGATAATTTTACTTTGGTTTGTAGTTGGTATTTGTCCGGCTCAATCAGAATATAATAATCCAATAATACCGGGATTTAATCCCGATCCCAGTATTTGTCGTGTCGGTGAAGATTATTATTTAGTCACATCATCATTTGAATATTTTCCCGGCGTTCCAATTTATCACAGTAGAGATTTGATAAACTGGAAGATGATTGGCCACGTACTAAACCGTCCTTCACAACTTGATTTAGATAGTGTAAATTGTTCCGGCGGAATATATGCACCTACAATTAGATACAATAATGACACGTTCTACATGATTACAACACTTGTAGGACAAACAAAAAATCCCAAGCAGAGAAATTTTATTGTCACTGCAAAAGATCCAAAAGGTCCATGGTCTGAACCTCATTGGGTTGAAAATGCACCGGGAATAGATCCGTCTTTGTTTTTTGATGACAACGGCAAAGTTTATTATTCCGGAAATGATTCGCCGGCTAATAAATTATGGGATAAGCACCGCAACATTTGGATTCAGGAATTAGATATTAATTCATGGAAGCTTGTTGGTAAAAGAATTGATGTGCTTGACGGCGGAGAATATTATAAGAAAGGAACACTTGATGGTGGAATTGAATCAGGTGTTAACAATTATGAAGCGTCTCACGTTTATAAAAAAGATGGAAAATATTATCTGCTGATTGCTCATGGAGGAACAAGTCAAAATCATGCGGTATCAATTTGGCGCAGCGATAGTATTTTTGGCCCTTATAAGATCAATCCATCAAATCCAATATTAACTCACCGCGATCTTTCAAATGAGTTGTACTTCACTTCAACAGGTCATGCTGATCTAGTTGAAACACAGAATGGTGAATGGTGGATTGTATATTTAGCTAAGCGGCCCTATGGCGGAGAAAATCATATTCTGGGTAGAGAAACTTTCATGTCTCCGGTAAATTGGAGTGGAGATTGGCCGGTAGTAAATCCTAAACGAAAAATCGGAAGAGGAGAATTAAATCATCCTAAGCCAAAATTGCCTGAACAAAAAATTGAGAACAAAAATCCACGTGATGAATTTGATTCCGCACAGCTTGAAAATATCTGGACATTTATCCGCACACCTAGATCAAATTGGTGGTCGTTAGCAGAACGAAAAGGATTTCTGCGGATGGCATTTAGACCTGAAACTATTACGGAAAAAGTTAATCCATCTTTTATCGGGAGAAGACAGGAACATAAAAGTTTTGTTGCTGTGGTAAAATTGGAATTCAATCAACTTAATGAAAATGAAGAAACCGGTTTAGTAATCGAACGTGATAAAGATTACTTCTTCAAGTGTACATTTAGAAATCTAGAAGGTCGAAAGGTTGTTTCGCTTTCGATGAAAAATGGAGCTGATTTAAAAGAAGAAATTATTTCAAGTTTTCCATTCGAAGCGAATTCAGCTTTTATGGAAGTGAGTTCAAAAGAATATCTATATTCATTTAGATATTCAATCAATGGACGGGACTGGGTCACTCTCAAATCTGATGTGGATGGCAGATTTCTCGGGCTTGCCGGTGCCGGCAGATTTACAGGTACAATAATTGGAATGTATGCTTCATCTAATGGCAAAACAAGTGTTAACAATGCTGATTTCGATTGGTTCGAGTATTCAGGCGTTAAGTAAAATTGTGCATTAAGAACGGTTGACATGATTTAATCAACAATAATTTTTTGGAGTGCATTTTGAGAAATATTCGATTTGGTTTGATTAGTCTATTGATTCTACAATATGTAGTGAATGCTCAAAACTGGATGCCTGCCGGTGACAAAATAAAAACTGAGTGGAGTGCTAAAGTAAATGTTTCCAATCCCTTGCCGGATTATCCAAGACCAATTTTAGAAAGAACGGAATGGAAAAGTCTTAATGGATTATGGGATTATTCAATTCAAACAAAAGGCAATTCAAAGCCGCAATTATTCGATGGAAAAATTCTTGTCCCGTTTGCAATTGAATCAAGTTTATCTGGTGTACAGAAAACAGTAGGTGAAACAAATGAACTTTGGTATAACCGAAGTTTTACAATTCCTTCTGAATGGAAGAACAAAAATATTCTCTTAAACTTTGGTGCGGTAGATTGGAAAGCGGATGTCTGGATGAATGACATTAAAATAGGTTCACATCAGGGTGGTTATACGCCTTTTACATTCAATATCACTCCTTATCTAAATAATAAGAAAGAACAAAAACTAACCGTAAGAGTTTTCGATCCAACTGATAAAGGATTTCAGCCTCGAGGCAAACAGGTTACAGTACCGGGAGGAATTCATTACACACCTGTAACAGGCATCTGGCAAACAGTGTGGATTGAACCGGTGGAGGATAATTATATAATCTCTGTCAAATCAGTCCCAAACATCGAATCAAATAATTTTTCGTTTAAAGCTATTACAGTTAAACAAAATTCATCTGATATAATTGAAGTGAATATTTTTGATGATGGAAAATTAATTGGCAGCGCTAAATCAATTCCAGGTGAAGAATTTGTGTGTTCGGCTCCATCAGGAAAACTCTGGAGTCCTGAATCACCCTTACTTTATAGATTTGAAATTTCACTTATCAGCGATGGAAAAGTAATAGATGTTGTAAAAAGTTACGGCGGCTTAAGAAAAATCTCGATGAAGACTGATGAAGATGGAATAGTCAGGCTTCAATTGAATAATAAGAATTATTTCCAGTATGGCTTACTGGATCAGGGTTACTGGCCTGACGGATTATATACCGCTCCCACCGATGAAGCTCTTCTCTTTGATATCAAGAAAACAAAAGAATTGGGATTCAATTTAATTAGAAAACATGTAAAGGTTGAACCAGCACGATGGTATTATCATTGCGACATGGAAGGAATTATAGTTTGGCAGGATATGCCCAGCGGTGATAGATCAGTTTCCTCAAGAGGCGAACGTACACCTCAATGGCAAACAAGAAATTTTTATAATGGAATAGAACTGAAACGCTCAAAGTTGTCTGAAGAAAATTTTATGAATGAGTGGAAGGAAATAATGGATTTTACTTATTCGAATCCTTGTGTTGTTATGTGGGTTCCTTTCAATGAAGCTTGGGGACAGTTCAAAACGGCAGAAATTGCTGAATGGACAAAAACGTATGATCCTTCTCGGCTGGTTAACTCTGCCAGCGGAGGAAATCATTATCAGTTTGTTGGAGATATACTCGATACACATAAATATCCTGAACCTGATTTTCCAATGCTCGATATCGGTAAAGCAAGCGTTCTTGGTGAGTATGGAGGAATCGCTCTTGTCCTGGATGGCCATCTCTGGTCAACAGAAAAAAATTTCGGCTATATCCAAAATAAAAGCATTGACGAAGTAACGGATACATATATAAAATATGCTGAAAAACTAAAAAAGATGATTGATAAAGGATTTTCTGCAGCAATTTATACGCAAACAACTGATGTTGAAGTGGAAGTAAACGGATTGTTAACCTATGATCGGAAAATTTTGAAAGTTAATGCCGAGAAGGTTAAAAAAATAAATTATGAAGTTCGCAATTCACTTAATAAATGAAAATCAGTGATGCATTATTATAATGATGAATTAGTCGTTAATAATTTTTTTATCGCAAAAATTATTTACCTGGTGTCTAAAAATGTCAGGGAACAATAACAATTCTTTATTGATGACTGACTGTTCTAAATTTTTAAAGGTTATAATTTTTTTTGAATGAACTAAAAAATTAAAAGGATATTGTAAAGTGAAAACAAAACTCACATTATCAAAAAGTCTTGGCTTGGCGGTCTTTGGACTTTCAGCATTGCCGGCTGTTGCACAACAAACAAGTATTAAACCTGATAAACCAAATATACTATTTATTGCTGTTGATGATCTTAAACCAATACTTGGCTGCTATGGAGATAAACTTGTTAAATCTCCAAATATTGATCGGCTGGCAAAAAGAGGAACTGTATTTACTTTGAGTTACTGCCAGCAGGCAGTTTGCGGCCCAACTCGCGCAAGTTTACTTACCGGAATGAGACCTGATGCAACAAAGGTATGGGATTTAAAAACAAAGATGCGCGATATTAATCCGAATATTTTAACTTTTCCTGAATATCTGATTAGTAAAGGATATTCAACCCAAGGACTTGGAAAAATTTATGATTCAAGATGTGTCGATAATGATCTTGATAAACCGTCGTGGAGCATTCCATTCTATAAGAATACAGATGATTATTATTCAAAACAGACTGGTAAACCTTCAATGAATTATCAATCGCCCGAAACAAAAATGCTGATTGATAAATATCAGAAGGAAGCCGTTGAAAAAGGAATTGAAAAAAGCGGAATAACTGATTATGTCGGAAAGCTTATCAAACCATCTATTGAATGCGTTGATGTTCCCGATGATGCTTATAGTGACGGTGCTAATGCAAACAAAGCTAAAGACCTTTTGAAAAATCTGAGTAAAAAGAATGAACCGTTTTTTCTTGCTGTTGGATTTGTAAAACCGCATCTGCCATTCATTGCACCTAAAAAATATTGGGACATGTATAAACGTGACAAGATGCCGGTTGCAAAATTTCAGAAGCAGGCAGAAAACAGTCCGGCAATTGCATATCATCAAGCAAGCGAATTATTATCTTATTCAGATATTCCTTCTCTTGCAAGTTTTACAGATCAGCAGAATGGTATTACAATTCCATTAGATAAACAAAAAGAATTGATTCATGGTTATTATGCATGTGTTTCTTATATGGATGCGCAAGTTGGGGTTTTACTTGATGCTCTGGATTCACTTGGATTATCAAAAAATACAATTATTATTCTTTGGGGCGATCACGGATGGCATCTCGGAGATCATGATTTATGGTGCAAGCATACAAATTTTGAACAGGCAACACACGCACCGCTTTTAATTTCGGCACCTTGGATAAAACCATCTGTTTCAAAATCACCTTCGGAATTTGTTGATATATTTCCAACTCTCTGCGATTTAGCCTGCATTCCAACTCCAGCACATTTAGATGGGAAGAGTCTGGTTGGCGCAATGAAAAATTCAAATCTCAAGATAAAAGAGTTTGCAGTCAGTCAATATCCAAGAACAACTAATTCTGTTGAAAAAGCCAGATTAGGTTATTCATTGGGTGAATACATGGGCTATTCAATTCGAAATGAAAGATACAGATACACAATTTGGATGAAAGATAATTTTAGAAGCACACAACCATATCGTGAAGATTTACAGGTTGCTAGTGAATTATATGATTATAAAAAAGATCCGTTGGAAACTATAAATGTAGTTAATGATAAAAAATATGCTTCAGTTACAAAAGATATGCACAAAAAAATGATTAACTTTTTAGCTACACAGGTTAAGCAAAATTAAAAATTGAATATGTATAGACGGTGAAATAATAATTAATTATGGCTTATAAACTCTTATGAACAAAAAAATAAAAATAATTTTCTTCGTTTTGAGTTTCTTGATATCCTCAATTGTTGCGCTTGCACAAACCGTCTCTTCGATCAGTAATTGTATCGATAAGAAATCTTTGCGGGTATTTTATCAAAAAGAAATTCCGCAGCAGAATTTTGGAATTCAACAATTAAAAAAAGCTACAGCAGTTGAATTTGAATCTAACCCGGATAAAGCCGATTTAATTGTTGTTTCTTCAAAAGAATTATCTGAGAAAAAAAATCTATTGAATGAATATCTAACGGTTAAATCGGAAGGTTTTTCGATTAAGAAAATCTCACCAGAGAAAGCTGCTGTTATTTCTTCGGATCAAGTGGGAGCGATGTATGGCATCATGGATATTGCTGAACAATTACAGATGTGTAAAACCATTTCATTGCTGAATGAAAAAGTAATTAATCCAAAGCTTCCTTTTAGAGGAATTAAATTCAATTTGCCATGGAATTCATACCGAAGGGATCAAAGCCTTCAGATTCATGAAAGCACTTTGAAAGATTTGAATTACTGGGAAAGTTTTTTAAACATGATGGCAGAAAATCATTTTAATGCACTGACATTATGGAATTTACATCCATTTACATATATGCTAAGAGCAAAGAATTTTCCGGATGCATGCCCTTATTCAGATGAAGAATTAAAAACATGGCAGAAATTATGGCACGGAATATTTAAAATGGCTTTGGACAGGGGAATTAAAACTTATGTGTTTAATTGGAACATTATGGTATCTCCTTCTTTTGCTAAGAAATATGGACTTGCAGAATATTGTCTTGAAGATTATCCCGGAAAGGATTTCATTGGAAAGGGGGACTATTCACCAATTATTCAGCAATACATGAGAGAAAGTATAAGTCAGCTTCTGGAAGAATATCCTGAACTAACTGGTATTGGTGCCAGCCAGAATGAACGTATGG
>DAIEQP010000332.1 GCA_027347805.1 Ignavibacteria bacterium
CAAAATTATAGATCCCGCCTATACCATCTTTGTCTCCGGGGTACCAGTTTTGAACTGTAGAATATTTAATCTCAGCATTTTCCAAAGTAACAAGTTCAACAACTGCTGCATGTAACTGGTTTGTATCTCTTATTGGAGCTGTACAACCTTCGAGATAACTTACATATGAATTATCCTCAGCGATAATTAATGTGCGCTCAAATTGACCTGTCTCCTGCGAATTAATTCTAAAGTAAGTAGATAATTCCATTGGACAGCGAACACCTTTTGGTATCCAAACAAATGAGCCATCGCTGAAAACTGCAGAGTTAAGTGCGGCATAAAAATTATCAGTGTAAGGGACCACCGAACCCAGATATTTTTTTACTAAATCAGGATGCTCACGAAGAGCTTCAGAAATTGAACAGAAAATAACTCCCTTCTCTTTGAGAGCTTCTTTAAAAGTTGTAGCAACTGAAACTGAATCGAAAACAGCATCAACTGCAACACCGGAAAGTATTTTTTGTTCATCAAGAGGAATTCCAAGTTTCTCGAAAGTCTTTAATAATTCTGGATCAACTTCATCGAGAGAATTTAATTGTGGTTTTTGTTTTGGTGCCGAATAATAACTAATGTCCTGAAAATCTATTTGAGGATAGAAAACATTTGGCCATTTGGGCTCTTCCATTTTCTGCCAATACCTGAATGCTTTTAACCGCCATTCAGTCATCCATTCAGGTTCATCTTTCTTTTTTGAGATCATTCGTACTACATCTTCATTCAATCCTTTAGCAACAGTTTCTGATTCTATCTCGGTTACAAAACCCCATTTATATTCAGACGATGTTACGTCACCAATTAATTTCATATCATCAGATAATTCTTCAGCAGAATTTTCAATTATTTCATTCATATAAGAATCCTTTTACAATAATGGTTCCAAACCTATTCCATCTGGAAAAAAAAGTCAAGATTAATATTTCTAACCATAATTCTGCTAATTTGGTTCAATTATACGGGCAATTTCAAAAGAAAAATATAGTTAGATAATGAAGCGAGAAATTTTGGGGTTGAACCTATATTGAGAAATAAATGAAATAATCAAACAATACTTAAGGTACATATAGAATTGCCAAAGTTGAAGTAGATTATAGTATCTTAAAACTGCGGATGAACTTATAATTCAAAATGTAATATTGAATTTTAGAAAAATATTTCCAATGTATTAATACAAATGACCAGATGATATTAATTCAAATTTTCCGAAGTGCTAGAAGAAAATTTGCAATCCAAGGAATAACTTTTAATTTTTCTTCAGATATTATTTCATCAATTTCGGTTCTTGAAAGCAGAAGGATTTCCTGTTCTTCAAGATCACCACTATTTGGTATACAAGTTTGTTCTGCATCTTTTGCTAAAAAAAGATAAGCATTACCGCATCCCCTATTCGAATCAATTACATACTTACCAAGTGAAATCCAATTCTCTGATTCATATCCTGCTTCTTCACGCAGTTCTCTTTTTGCAGATTCCAAAGGTTCTTCACCCGGTTCAATATATCCACCGACAGGAGAAATTGTTACTTCGCCAACGGCATACTTGTATTGCTTAATAACAACAAATTCCCCCTTTTTTGTTAAAGCAACGATGCTTACAAAATCTGGAGTAATTACATATTGCCAATCGGGAATAACTTTTCCATCAGGTAATTGAACGGCATGTTTTTCAATTTTCAAGAATTTGTTTGTGTTAAGGATAGCATCTTTAGAAATTGTTTTCCATGGTTTCATATCAATTATCTAGCAGTCATTTTTTAGTCTTTTAATCCCCTATAATAATAAAAAATTGCACTTGCTCATTTCTGTTTAAAAACTTTTTTAACTATTTCTCTGCCTGATTATTTCAAAGAGTAAAACACCAGTAGCTACAGAAACATTAAGTGAATCAATTTGTCCTTTCATAGGAATTTTAATTAAAAAATCGCAGTTCTCTGAAACAAGTTTACGAATTCCTTTTTCTTCATTTCCCATAACAAGTGCAGTCGGCATCTTATAATCCATTTGCGAATAAAATTTTTCTCCGTTCAGGTGAGTTCCAACAATCCAGTATCCATTCTTTTTCAAATCTTCTATCGCGCGAACAAGATTATTTACACGGCAAATTTTAAGATGAGAAACCGCTCCGGCTGATATCTTTTCAACTGTTTCTGTAATCGGGGCACTTTGGTTGGTTGTAATTATTACACCATCGACCCCGGCACATTCAGCGGATCTAAGAATTGCACCGAGATTATGAGGATCCTGAATTGAATCAAGAAGGAGTAAAAGAGGGAATTTATTTTTGCTTGATGCAGAAATCAGATCATCAATTTCATAAAACTTTTGTGATAACTTATAAGCAACAACACCTTGTGTGTCATCATTTTTTGCAATTTGAGAAAATTTCTGAGCTGAAACTTGAGAAATTTTTATACCGTGTTTCTTTGCGGCATTGAAGATTCTATTAATTGCATCTCCGTGTTGTCCAAAGGCAACATATACTACTTCAATTTCGGCACCTGAATTTATTGCTTCAAGAACAGGTTTACGTCCAATTATTTTTTGCATAAACTCTCCAGCTTTCCCGATAAAATTTATTCAGGAAAAGTAAATTCATCTTGAGCAATCTGGAATTCACAAAACAAACGATTGTTCTTCTTTTTCGGTTTGTATTGTTTATTGAGAATGATTTCCTTCTTAAACAGATTAAAAGAAAATTCTCCGGTGTTAATTGCACCATCCTGCTTTACAACATTAACAATATAATCGCCATAAAGTTCTTCAAACAAAATTTCATTTCTTGCAGGCATAATTTGAGGAACTGAATCCATAATCGCCTTCAAGCCCATCACAACTAAATTAATAACATGTTTTTCTTTAATCACTTCGACAGAAATTTCATACGCAAATGAAGTAAACTCAACTACAGTTTCGATTGCAAAAACTTCGTACTGCTTTTTAATTTGGGGATCATACTTAAAAAATACTTTACAATAATATTCTAATTTGTCAGGTTTTTTGGAAGGAATTGCTGTTAATGCAGCATGCGGCTTTTTCTTCCTTGTTTTTGGAATCTTTGGAATGTTGGTCAGTTTATGTAAAGGCAATTAGCTCACCCTTATTTTGTTTATGATCTCGTCAAAATTTTCGTTTGAGATATTAACCTGCTCACCACTCTTCATGTTTTTAAGGACAACTTCCCCCTTTGCAAATTCATCTCCGCCAACAAATAAAACAAATTTAGCATCAAGTCTGTTTGCTTCACGCATTTGAGCTTTCACACTTCTTGATAAATAATCGATTTCTACAAGCAGTCCTTGTCTTCTAAGCTGTAAAGCTGCCTGAAAAGAAAAATCCTGAAGTGTTTTGTCAATTGTTACAATATATAATTCTGCTTTATCATCATCAGCAAGAAATGAATTTTCATTTTCACAAGCGAGCAAAATTCTTTCGATTCCCGCTGCAAATCCCACACCCGGAAGATCAGCTCCTCCAAGTTCTTTTACTAATCCATTGTATCTACCGCCGCCGCATAAAGCACTTTGGGAGCCAACACTTCCGCTGATAATCTCGAAAGTAGTATGTGTATAGTAATCTAATCCACGCACGAGTGACGCATCAACATTAAATGGAACATTTGCATTAGACAAAGCTTTTTTAACTTTATCAAAATGCATCATGCTTTCATCATCAAGATAATTTATCAACAAAGGTGCGTCTTTCATTACTGATTTATCACGTTCGTCTTTACTATCAAAAATTCTTAGAATATTCAACTCCATGCGTTTTTTACTTTCATCAGAAAGTTTATCAATATGCTGAGTTAAGTATTCACGTAAAACATTTTTATATTCATCTCTAGAAGAAGGAACTCCCAGTGAATTTATTTTTACTTCGAGATTCTTTAAACCAAGCGCAGCCAAAATATCATATGCCATAATTATCATTTCGGCATCAAGTAAAGGATCATGACTTCCTAAAACTTCTGCACCAAACTGATGGAACTGGCGAAATCTTCCGGCTTGTGGGCGTTCCTGTCTGAACATTGGGCCAATATAAAAAAGTTTGTTTAATCCCTGTTTTTTATCGAGCGAATGTTCAACAAATGCACGCACAACACTTGCAGTAAGCTCAGGACGAAGAGTTAAACTGTCGCCGCTTCTATCAAGAAAAGTGTACATCTCTTTGCTTACAATGTCGGTCCCTTCTCCAATTCCACGGGAAAATAATTGTGTTACTTCAAAAATCGGAGTTCTGATTTCTTTGTAGTTGAATTTTCCAAAAACATCTTTAACAATTTTTTCTAATTGATACCAGCGAGGGATGTCTATTGGAAGTATATCTCTAGTTCCGGTGACAGCTTTAATCATGCGCCTTCAAAATATTTTTTTTCTTCTTCATCGAACAAAGAATAAATTTCTTCGGCAGTTGCAGCTTTTGCCAAATTCTCACGAAATTCGTCAATGTTCATCATTCTTGATATACGGCTAAGAAGTTTGATATGAGGACCAGCCAGGTTTTCTTTGCCTATAAGCAAAAACACTAAATTAACAGGCTGATCATCCAATGCCTGAAAATCGATTGGCGTTTGAAGTTTACCAAATGCAGCAATTATTTCATTGACGCTGTTTGTCTTGGCATGTGGAATAGCAAAACCTTTTCCAACTCCCGTTGACATTATTTTTTCACGTTCCTGAACGGAGATTTTAATTGAATCAATATCTCGAACACGTTCATCATCTTTGAATAAATCGATCAATTCATTAATTGCATCTTCCTTGTTTTCACTTTTCATCGAAGGAATAATTTTGTCTACCTTAAGAATTTCACAGATTTTCATATTTCTCTTTAGTTGTGTAATAACCTATTGCAAATCTAAGAAAGGA
>DAIEQP010000344.1 GCA_027347805.1 Ignavibacteria bacterium
GTAAACATTTGAAATACATCCACCCAGATAATTCCTTTTACCCCGCCGGTGTAAGTATAAATTAAAGCAACAATTGCCATAACAGCAATTGCTTCGGCATAACTAATGTTAAGCATCATCTTTAATGGAATTGCAGTAGCAAAGAGTCGAACACCATCGGCAGCTATTCGTGTGAATAAAAAAACTATTGAAGCGAACGAACGGGTTCTTCCTCCGAATCTTTGATCGAGAAAAGTATATGCGGTTTTTAATTCGCCCTTTGCATATGCAGGAAGAAAAAGAAATGCAACAATAATTCTTCCCAGCAGATAACCGAAAGTTACCTGCAGGAAATTAAGATTCATTATGTAGGCAAGGCCGGGTGCGGAAATAAAAGTTAATGTGCTTGTTTCCGCTGCGACAATTGAAAAACACACTGCCCACCAGGGAACTGACTTTGATCCGAGAAAATAATCCTTTACAGATTTCTGTTTGCCTCCCGAAATAATTCCAATCACCGCTATCCCGATCAGGTATATCAGAATTATTATATAATCAAGCCAGCTTCCTTTCATCGACTGCTGCCCGGGAAAATTTATTTAACAAGAATCATTTTTTTACTTGAAGAAAAATTATCTGCATGTAAAGTATAAAAATAAATTCCGCTTGCAAGATCACTGCCGTCAACCCTTAATGAATAGTTGCCCGGAATTTTTTCTTCACTTAATAATGTTTTCAGTTCCTTGCCAAGCGCATCATATAATTTTATTGTAACAAAACAGTTTTTAGGAACCGCGTATTCAATTACAGTCAGAGGATTGAACGGGTTTGGATAATTTTGTTTAAGAAAATAATTGTCGGGAATAATTTGTTTCTCTTCAAAGTTTATCGATGTGGTTACTGAATTTATTTTACCCGGCGATCCATGTCCTGAAGATCCTTTCCAGCTTGAACCAATTGAATTATCTGAAGATGCATCAACCAATTCAAGTGTTGCCCCGTTGCCGTCAGGAGTTGTTGGCCACGGAGATTTATCCTTATATGTTAATGAATCGATTATTTGTCCTGCTTCATCTGTTAACTGCATGTATTCACCGTTGCCATCTAATCCAAAACCGATTTTTGCAACAAAATTTTTAACCTGCGGAAACAGAAAAGCAAAATTCGCATCATCGTCAACAAGAACAAGATATTGATTCGGCTCTAATTTGGTTCCTGCCGGTAAAATAAATTTATGTGCGGGATCGCTGTCCCTGAATACCCAGTTGCTTAAATCAACAGTACTGCTTCCCGGGTTATATAATTCAACCCAATCGCCCGGGTTAAAATCTTTTGAGGAATTGTAGTTAATCTCGTTGATAATAATTTTATTGCTTGTTGTTTTATCAACCGAAAATGAAGCGGATAAATTTACTGCGCGGGAAATATTTAATGTAATTGTTGCTTCTGTTGAATTTACTACTCCTGTCCATCCGTCAAATTTATATCCCGGTTCTGGAATAGCTTTTAGTGTAATTGCATTGCTTTCGAAATATTTTCCCGTCCATGGAAGTGACGAGCTGTTAAAAAGCAGTGAATTCAATTTTATCTTTCCGCCGGCTGTCGAGTTTAGTGTTATGCTTGCATCGTTGCCGCATTTAAAAAAGTTTCTCATAAATGTGCGTAGGTAAGCCGGTCTTTCATTTGCGAAAGAAGTAACACGATTGAGATTTTCTCCCTGAACTCCAAATCGTGTTCTGTGTCTAGCAATATCACCGGCAATATGTGCAGCCATCTGGTTTATTGTATTTACTACACGTGTGCTTACAAACTTTGTGTTTAAGAGATCCGCAACCAGATTTATAAACTGATTTTTTATCCTTGGGTTCTCAACAAGCTTGCGGGGCAGTAAAGTTGACCATGGGGGATTGGAGTCTTTGCGGGTTTCAATTCCTGAGAAAATATAATAAACATGATCTTCTGACTGACCGGTTGATTCATAAAGATTAAATCCAAAATCGAGGTCATATAAAATCCATCGCCACTTTCCCGTCTCGCTTCTTTCGCGCCAGAATTTGATATTGTTTGCAGGCCAGTCCTGGTTGTTGTAATAAGCCTGGGCGGCGAAATACAAAAGACATTCATCCAGGTCTATCATTTTTGTAACATAATTGTAAGACGCATCAGTTGTCATGTCATTATTCTGGATATATTTTATTAACTGTAGATAATGAAGCGAATCACCCTGAATAACACTCATGTTTCCTTCAAGAAGATCAATGTTGTCCGGATTAACTCCATGATGCTGAGCAATATAATTTTCATTTATCTTTTCGCGCAGATTATAAATACCCCAGTACTCGCCGTTGATAAATGTTGTTGCGGGACGATATTCGAGATAATCAATATCCAGATCTCTGATAAGATACTGCATCATCGCATCGCGGAAATGCAGATACTGAAAATCATTACCGGCGTTTCTAAGAAGGAACGATGTATAGTTAGTGTATTTTAAATCGGGAAATAATTTGTAATTGATGCCTGTTGAATTTGGCAGGTCTTTAAATTTTACAGAAAATGATTTTTGAGCATTAGCTCGTGTCCAGGCACCATAAATTGCAATCGAACAATCGTAAGAGAATCCCGGATTTTTTGAATCATCAAAAAATTCTATATGTGCAGGGCGTTCCCAATCTTTCCAAAAGTTTGCACCAAAATTAGGATTGGCAGCAGTCCATCCTGGTCCGTTAGCATAAATCCCATAATTGTAATCAAAAAGGTTGTATGGATCGGAAGTCAATGAAACCACAGGGAGAATTGTTGTTTCATTTATAAAATATGTCTGGTATAACGTTTCTGATTTGGAGAAGCCAGGTTTTTTGCTGATTGCTTTTAATGCAGTCGTTTTGGATATGATTATTGGTGCAGTATATTTAGCTGATGTTGTATCGGGATCCTTTCCGTCTAATGTATAATAAATGTTGCTCGTTCCGGCAGTAAGAGTAATTCTGACCTGCGAAGAATAAAATCCGCCCGGAATAGAAGCGGTAATTTTATCTGCTTCCGGCGGTTTTACTTTTCCTGTGTTTGCTGTTCCAGGCGTTGGAATCTGAAGCATCCAGTTTGATGAACCGTCGCTTGTTCGCCCGTAAGAAATATCAGGAGTTAAAGCAGGCACTTTTATTTTGTTGATCAAAACTCCCTGTGCATTACTGAATATTAAAGTTTCTCCGTCGGCATTAATATTAAAATTTGTGTGGAGTTTTGTTCCTTTCCGGTTTTTTCCTGAAGCGAAAACAATTAAATGTTCACCGGGATTAATGGTTGTGTTTCCGAATATCCATTTTTTTGTCTGAAGAGTATCGTCGCTTAACGCATACCCGGTTAAATTAATTTGTACGGTCCCCCCGTTAAATATTTCAAGCCAGTCAGAGGATTCACCATCTTCATCATAAATTGTTTTTTGATTTGATGACATTACTTCATTGATAACTAAATTCTGTGCGGTAAGAGAACAGGTGAAAACCATTAACAGCAGCAACCACGATTTGAACATTGATTTGATTCCGTATCTATTTATTGTAGTAGTTTATATACTCCGCATTCCCTGAATAATATACAACTAAGCCGATCTTGTCACCCGGTAATTATTGAGGTTATTTTAAAGACTAGCTGCCTGGTCAATTATAAAATCTGCATATGAAGAAGATTTGTGTGCTGCCATATATTCATTTTCCTGCTTCATCCATACAGTTTCCCAGTAATCTTTCATTTCAATGCCGTCGCGTATAATTCCTCTTTGAAGTCTTGTTTCATACGGGCAGTCAATCCAGATTTTATAGTTGTAATAATTGGCGAGTTCTTTCCTTATTGAATAAACTCCCTCAACAATAATATTATGTTTTCTTGAAATATGCTTACTGCCTGATATTCTGTCTGTCATCCAGTCGTAATTATCATAGACTATATCAAGATTATTTTTAAAAGGTATTAGCACCTGTTTTTCCAGTCTTCGCCAGTCAAAGTAAGATCCAATTTCATTAATCCTGTCGGCTTCATTTCGCAATTCACCCGGTTTGTAAAAATTATCCATACAGATAATTTCTGTATTGTTCAAATATCCAATCAGTTCGTTTGCAAGAGTTGATTTTCCGGAGGCACTGGGTCCGTCTATTCCGATAATAAATCTCCCGGTGTTCAAATTTTGAATTGCGGTTAAAATGCTTTCAACGATTGTTGAAGAATAGTCTGTCATTTTATATTAAGTATGAAGAAAAGTAAGAACTACGTTTGCCTTCCTGTTTCCCGATTCAATATAGCGGTGCGCTTCAGCGGCATTTTCAAATGGATATTTTTTATCGATGATTGTTCTGATTTTTCCTTCTTCTGCAAGTCTTTTAACTTCCAGCAAATCTTCAATAAGTACAGGTGCAATTCCGCATATTACTTTTTTGCTTCCTGTAAATCTTGTAAAAATCATCTGCAGCAGTTTTTTCGTTTTGAAGCTTATATATAAAATCCTTCCGTTAACAGTCAGCAAATTCTTAAGCTGTGAGTACGAGTATTTTCCAAGAATATCAATTACAAGATCAAATTTATCGCCGCTCTTTGTAAAATCTTCCTTAGTATAATCGATAGTTTTTTCTGCTCCAATCGAATTTACAAATTCAACTCTTTCTGTACCGCAAACGCCTGTAACTTTGGCTCCATAATATTTTGCAACCTGCACAGCCGCAGAACCAATTGAACCAGAAGCGCCAATCACAAGCACCTTTTGTTCCGGTTCAATTTTCATTTTCTTCAGAATGTTTAGCGCTGTAAGTGAACCGTATGGAAGCACAGCGGCTTCTTCAAATGAAATGTTTTCAGGCTTTAATGAAATGCATCCGTTCTGCGGCATCGAAACATATTCTGCATATGTCCCCATGTTCATTGCTCTATAACCGAAAACTTTATCGCCGGTTCTGAACAATGAAACATTTCTGCCGGTCTCAACAACTTCACCAGAAAATTCATTGCCGAGGATTTTGATTTTCGGTTTTCTAAAGCCGAAAAATATTTTTGCCATAAACCAGAAAAAGAAAGGCATGTTCATTTTATCGGGGGGAGTATTTCCGAAATTTCTTGCTAAAAGATCTCCATAATTAATTGATGATGCGAATACTTTTAAAAGCACTTCATCATCTTTAATTGCCGGCCGGCTTACTTCTTTGAGCTGTAATACTTCCGGTGCTCCATATTGTTCATAAACAATCGCTTTCATAAATGTAGTTTTATTGTTGTCAAATGTTTTTCACTTTCCAGGTTTTATATCCGGCGGTAAGCGCCGCCGGATAATATTCTTAACCAAAAGATTCTCTGTTGTCAACAGAAGCATTTTCTGATGTGTTCAAAAATCATTGTTTATACTTCAGCAATATTTTAATAAGCTCGTAATCCGGTTCGAGCGATTTCAATTTCTTAGAGTCGAAAAAATAAATTCCGAAGTCGCCTTTATATTCCCAGTTGCACCAAGCAACATTATTTTCTTCGAGCGCTGCTATCATATCAGAATAAAATGCAAGGCGGTCTTTTCTATCCACGGCGGGGAAGCAGCCGAACTCGCCGCAATAAAGCTGGAGGTTTTTCGCTTTCGCAAATTCAATTCCCTCTTTGAAAACTTCTACCAGTCTCTGTTTATTATAAAAATCTCTTGCGTCGGCTGCAAGCGCTACTAACGCAGCATCAGTAGTATCAATATATTTTTTATAATTCTCGTCGGTAATTATTTGTCCCGGATAGTGAACAGGGCCCTTATATTTTTTTATTGGAGTCCAGCTGGCAGTGTAGTGAGTAAAAGCCATTGGGGAATAAGTGTGGAAACTAAGAATGATATTTTTATCGTTTTGCGGAAGTTTTAAATATTTCAGATTAGATGCTATCTGCCACATATTGGCTCCGATCACCAAAACTCTTTCAGGTTCAAGTTTACGAATTGCGGCAAATGCTTTATTCATAAGCTTGTTCCAATCATCATGGTCAGGTGCAACAGCTTCGTTCAGAATTTCATAAGCCACCATATTGTTGGGATATTTGTGTAATATGCCCGATAACTTTATCCATATGTTTACAAAATGTTCCTGTGCTGCCGGATCTGTCCACAAAGTATTACTAGTTCCGTCGTTAGCGGCATTAAAATGATGAGCTCTAACAATATGCAAATCAACAATTGCTCTCAGGTTATATTTTGCACTCCAATCAAGACAGGCGGTCATGTGGTCGAAAGCTTCTTTAATCGGAGTTCCTTTTTCATCCCACATCTCCTGTTCATCGATCGGAAGTCTCACATGGTCATAACCGATACCGGCGATGAACTTAATATCGCTTTCTTTTATGAAGGTGTATTTGGGTTCCCAGCCGAAATCCTGCGAAAGCCAATGACTTAAATTTACACCCCGCTTAATTTCAAAAGATTTCATTCCATCACCATTCATGGATTTTAACGTGCCGGCATTTACATGGTTGACTAAAAAGATAACACTTAAAATCAAAAATACTTTTTTCATTGCAGCTCCTATATCATTAGAAATAAATTAACTGAAGAACAAGTTAACTTATTGAAAAATTAAAATGCCGTCAATTTTAAATTGGTGTATTTTATTATAGAAAGTATTATTTAACTTTTTCAGTGCCGGCTATTCCGAAAAGATCGAACGGCGGTTTCTTAAAATTCTCATTGAACAGCAATCCAACTAAAGCTATATAAATTACAAGGCCTACAACTATCAATAACTGAGCTCTCGATGTTTTCTGTATGTCCTGTTTTGCTTTTACATCGCATACCTCGCCGGGGCAATATTGAACCTTGTCTTTGAAGAACACCGGATAAAATTTACATCCCAGGCAGATTCCGAATACTGATTCGAAGAAAAGAAATATTAAGCAGATGAGACAAATAATTCCGGTGATGGGACTGAATGCATTTACAATTACAAGATGAACAAACATTATAAGGGCCATTACAACACCGATTACCCAAGCAAATTTTTTCTGACGGGCACCAACGTATTCCGGGTTCTGGTTGCTTACAATTAACCTCCCAATTATAAGTGACGGCGCAAATTTGGGATTTACAAACACACGAATTAAAAAGTCAGCAAGGAATATTGTTATCATATACTTGATAGGCACAAAATTTCCCTGGAACATTATGAACATTAAAGAAAGAAACATTGCTAAAAAGAAAATTCCAGCGGCAGCTCTTATCTCTCTCTCATTTAATACGGGAATATTATAACCGGGAACATCCTCGCCGAATTTGAATACTTTGGACATGAAAACTCCAGATTGTGTTCATGTATGACGATTTGAATTTGAATTTTGTTGCGCTTAATTACAGCCAGCGCCTTACCCGTGCTTTGTATTTTACAAATTCTTCGCCGAATATCGATTCTAGAATTGTCTCTTCGGGTAAAATTTGAAATCGATTTATGTATAAAACAAATCCGGGTATTAGCAGAAGCGAAATTATATTGGGACTCAAATACCACCACCCAGTCAATACTGAAAGCAGTCCTGCATAAATTGGATTACGTGAGAATTTATAAATTCCTTTGTCTACAAGTGATGTAACTTTTTTAAAACTTAACGGGTTAACAGTTGTCTTCGCAAGAAAAAAAGTAGCGAGTCCGGTTGCGCTTATTATGCCGCCGCCGATTGTTAATATCGAAGTGATTGTTTTTTGAAAAGGAAGATTAAAATCTAACCCCGGTAGTAATAAATTTATCAGCCGGATGAATATTCCGAAAATAACTGCACAAAGAACTGGAGGAACCTTTAACTCAAGAAAATTCATTTTTTCTTTTTCTGTTTTGCTCTTTCAAGATTCTGTTCAACACGCAGTTTCACTATTTTCTTTACAAGTGTAACGGGTATTTTTTCTTCAAGTGAAAATTGAATTGTTCCTTTTGAAGTTTTGTAAGCAGTCAATTCTTTTTTGAATAATTCTATTGTTGATGAATTTCCCGGATAAAAACCAATGTGTTCCTTGTGTGCCGCAAAATAGAGAAGCAGTCCGTGAAATTTTAATGCGGGCATGTTATAGCTTATTAATTCTTCTGCATCGGGGGCGGCGATTTTGATTGTGCTTCTTAACTCTTTCAAAAGCTTTTTTACTTTAGGCGGATGAAAAGAAATATATTCATCTATG
>DAIEQP010000354.1 GCA_027347805.1 Ignavibacteria bacterium
ATTTATATAATTGATGATTATTCTCCTCTTCGGGATGTAACAAAAGAATTACTTGATAAACCTGCAAATATTTTCCCCGTAAAAGATGCACTTCTTTATATTCCCAAAAGTTCGCGCAGTGATGCACAGGGAACATCATTATTTAAGGCTGCCAATCCAGAATTTGGAGCAACATTTACTTACTTCATAAAAGAAGTTCCTAAAACCGCACGTTCGGAAAGAAGAGTAAAAGAAAAATCCCTTTTAAAAGAGAACAAACCTATTCCACAGCCGACACTTGAAATGCTAAATCTTGAAAAGCTGGAAAAGGATCCGTACATCATATTCACAATAAAAGATGCATCGGGAATGGTTATAAGAAAAATTACAAAACAAGCATCATCCGGAATTAACAGAGTTAATTGGGATTTGCGTTTTGAAGGAACTAATCCAATAGTTACAGATAAATTTGAACCATCAAGAAGCAATTCAGAAAGAAGATCATCTAATAGCGGATTCATGGTTCTTCCAGGAAAATATTCTGTAACACTTTCTTTGGTTTCAAAGAATGAGGAAAAATATTTGTACGGTCCGGTTGAATTTAATGTGATGCCTCTCAACAATGCAACTCTACCGGCAACAAATAGAGAAGAGCTTGTATCATTTCAAAAGAAAGCAGCAGAACTATCCAGGACAGCAAGCGGTGCACAAAGATTAGCTGAAGAATTGTCAAAAAAATATGAATCAATAAAACAGGCGCTTAGCAATACTCCTGCAGCTCCATTTGCTTTACTTGTTAAAGCAACCGAGACTTCAAATGAGTTAGATAAAATACTTATCGCATTCCGTGGTTATGATAGTAAGGCTCCAAGCGCTGAAGAAAATCCACCGACTCATGTAACAATTAACTCAAGAATTAATACAATGGTTTACACATCTTATCGGTCGACAACAAACATTACCAAAAACGAAAGGGTGGCTTACGAAACAATTTATGATGAGATTCAGCCGGTGCTTCAGCAATTAAAGAAAATTGATGAAGAGGAATTAAAGGCAATTGAAACCGAGCTTGAAAAACTTGGAGCACCATGGACTCCGGGAAGAATTCCTGAGTTGAAGAAATAACAAAAAAACCCGGTTTTAACCGGGTTTTTTATTCTAATATTTTTACGAACCAAGCAGCTTTTTGATTGTAGCTCTTAATTCCTCTCGCGTAAACGGTTTTGCCAGATAGTAATCAAATCCGGAGGAAATAAATTCTTCCTTATCGCCGCGCATCGCAAAAGCAGTAATTGCAATTATCGGCACCTGTTTATAATTCTCTAATTCTTTTATTTTTTTTGTCAGATCAATTCCTGTAAGTCCCCTTCCAAGATTTATATCCATTAATATTGCGGAGTACTGATTCTGCTCAACAAGTTTCAGCGCCTGTAATGCATTTGAGGTTGAATCAATTTCATATTGTCCGCTCAAAAACAAACTAACAACTTCTTTTGATATTTCATCGTCTTCAACAATTAACAATTTTAACTTTGCGTTTGTATCCACTACCCGGTTCCCCGATTTATATTTCCACTTTAAACTGTTTTTTATGTGCTACTAAAATGACACCCTTATACTAACATTATTCTTTAACTATTTCCACTTGATTTTAATTTTCCATGTTAAATATCACTTGATATCTCTTCAAATGCCAAGCATTCACCTGAGAGCATTACAGATTTTCCGAGAGCGAGTTCATCTTTTTTTCCTTCAAGCGAATCTACATCTGCAAACAAATCAATATTATCAACACGGCTAATTCTTGCAACCAGGAATGCAAAATTTGATCTGGAATGATTATACTTTTCAAATATTTCTTTACCGCATTTAAATTTAACAAAGTAATTTCCGCCGCAGGAAGTATCAACTTTTGCTTTTATGTAATAATTGTTTTTCTGATCACAAACTCCAATCACGATAGAATCCAACACAGTAGTTTGATCGAAAAAATTTTTCGTATTACAATTGAACATTTCAGCTTCATACTTTCGCATTATCTGATCTGCCAACTTTTGTTTTCTTGAAGACAATAATTCCGCGGTTGAATCTTCCTGGTTCGGTTTACATGTTTGGATTGTTACTGTCGATAAGATTATATATAATGAAAATGCTGAATTGAATAGAATTTTCTTCCATATTTTAGTTCTTAGCGGCAACTATTTATTTTCCTTTATGTTCAAACTCATCTTTGCTAACTATTCTTTTTTCGCAAATACGGAATTGGTGAACATCAAAATATTTTTTTAATCCATTTGCATACTTGGTGAGATCCGGAACCTTAATATATCCCTCTTTTAATTCCCCCGTTTTGCGGTTTTTAAATTTGATATTAACGAAAAGCTCTTCCGGCATGTCGAAATCCCTCAAATTTTGACACGCAAAAATATGGTTTATATAACTAATTTTTCAAATTTAATTATCACGAAATTATAAATAGAGAAATCAGGAGGAATGATCGAGGATTATCTTCCATTTATCTTCGATTTTCTGCCAGATTAAAGTAAAACATCCTGAAATATTTTTGTCACTCACATTTAACATCCATCGCCCCACCATTAAGGCTCTGCAATCATTTAATTTTTCAA
>DAIEQP010000356.1 GCA_027347805.1 Ignavibacteria bacterium
TTTCTATTTACAATATTAATAGTTTGTCAATATTCCATTTTGTATTCAACAATTATTTACCCTTTTATTAATTTAGTTTATGGACTATTATCATCAAATAAGAAACCTGCTTGAGGGAACTTATACTCTCCGAATCATTCAAAACTTCTTTGAATTGTTTTTTAAAATCGGCCCCTATTTAATAATTAGCATTGTGCTGAATGTATCGACGGTTCAATATTTCAAAAAAAGAAAAATAAACTTTACGGCAGGCAGTGAGTACGTTTCAATATTACTTGCATCATTAATAGGTTTGATTTCACCGCTTCCCACATACGCAGCAATTCCAATCGGCATCTCATTAATTAATATTGGCGTCCCTTTCAGTGCTGTTATTACTTTTATTATTTCATCACCTTTAATGAATCCCAGCATTTTCTTTTTAACAGTAACACAAATTGGATGGGAAATGGCAATTGTTAGAACAGCAGCAGCTTTTCTTATTTCTGTTGCCGGCGGGTTGCTAACAATAAAAGTATTCCGTTCATTAAATAAAATTCAATTAGTTGATGAAAAAATCGATGGCAAACCCGCGCGATCTTTGTGGAAAGAAATTTACCGGAATACAATTTATGTTGGGAAAACATTTTCAATTGCTATATTAATTAGTGCCGCTGTTAAAGCTTTAATCTCACCCCAGTTTGTTGAAAGAATGCTTGGCGGAGATGCGAAAAGCAGCACACTTGCTGCAATTGCTCTCGGTATTCCTTTTTATACTTGCGGTGGTGCTGCAATTCCTTTTGTTGATACATTACTGCAAATGGGTATGAACAAAGGTGCCGTGCTTGCATTTTTTATTTCGGGTCCTGCTACCAAAGCAGAAACTTTATACGCTTACAATAAATTACTTGGCAAAAAGGTTTTGGTTTTTTATTTATCCTTAACACTGCTCTTCTCTTATGCGGCAGGAATTATTTATTCTCTTTTTTAATTTGCGGAAAGGTATGGCTAGAATTGATTTTACAAAGAAAAAAATATTAAAGATATTTTTATTTATTGCTGCGGTTGCCGGTTGGATTAGCTGGGATATTTATCAAGCGAATCAGAAATATGATTATAATTATAAGCCCGCTTACTTATTAACAGAAATGAATTATAAAACTAATTCATCTGCCAGTGTTGCAATTGTTAGGTCAGATAATTCTTCCCTTTCAAATCCTTCCTCAACTAATTCAGATCCATCAAATGAAACTGTTGAACAGATGGTTCGAAGGGCAGTTAATCTTGCAGGAGGACTTGCTTCGAAAATTAAGAGCGGGATGACTGTTCTTATAAAACCGAACTTAGTTGAAGTGAACCAGCCAAGCGGAAGCGGTACCGATACTGATGTAAGAGTTGTTGAAGCTGTTGTTAAAATGGTGGATGAAATTGATCATGGAAAGATTAAAATTATTGTAGGTGATGGCTCACCAAGACCGTTTACTACTTTCGAAAAAAATGTTGCATCCGGAAAATCTCCCTGGATTGTTTTATATGGTAATTCCGATCCCACTAAAGATGCTGGTTATCAAAAACTTTTAGCTAGAATGACAGCAGCCGGAATCGATTTTCGATTATCAAACCTTAACGGCAATTCAGATACAAATCCATGGAGTGAATTAAAAGAAGTTGTTCTTCCAAATGGCGGAAGTGCCCAACCTCAAAAAGGAACTTATATGATTCACCAGGATGTGCTTAATGCTGATGTGTATATATCAGTCCCGGTTATGAAAATACACGATCCCGGAATTACATGTGCACTTAAAAATCAAATTGGACTTGCACCAAGTTCATTGTATGGATTTTCAAAAACCGCAGGAGTGTATAATGATAATTATAATCATAAATTACTTCACACCGCACAGGCGCCTGTAATGTGGACAGATAAAGAAATTGTAGATTTAAGTTCAATTGCAAAAATTAAATTTGTTGTTGTTGATGCATTGATGTGTCTTGATGTTCAGAAGACAACACTTTCGGATAAATCCAATCAGGTTAGAATGAATATGATTGTCGCGGGTGAAGACCCGGTAGCAGTTGATAATGTTTGTGCAAGACTCATGGGATTAAATCCTGACGACATTGAGCATATCACTCTTGCAGAAAGAATGGGACTCGGAACAAACGATGTTTCCAGAATAAATATTTCAGGTGAAAATTTATCAGCTATTAAAAAGAAATTTAGAAAAAATACATTAATTCCCGACCAAGTATGGGGACAGGGAAACAGGGAATGGATTATCAGTTCTCCATTTGATTGTTCGGGTTATACCAACCCGATTGAATATGAATTCATTCCGGGTGAAGCGGGTTTTATTCCTGCTGCAGGTTCTAACGGTTGGAGCAAAGGAAATTATTTTATAAACGACCGCATCGATCTCAAAACATTTTATAATTCATCTTTTTCGCAAATGGCATCTTATGCTTTTTCTTATTTCACATCACCTAAAGAGCAGGAAGCGGAATTATGGATCGGCTCTGATGAAGCTGTTAAAGTTTATTTGAACGGTTCACTTGCATATTCATTTACCGGAACTAGAACTTACACGGGTGCTACTGTTCTTAGTGATACAAAAAAAGTATCAATCAAAAAAGGATTGAATACTTTACTTGTAAAAACTATTCAGAAAACAGGAACATATGATTTTGCATTGAACATTTGCGAAGTAGAATCCAACATTAATTACAGGGGCAATCGTGTTGAAGGTTTAAAATTCACTACTGATGCTAATATTGTGAATATAAAAAATGTAATTAAAGAAACTCCCGCAGATATTGACCTGCTTCATAGTTATCCGAATCCTTTTAATTCCGCGATTCAGATTCCCTTTGTTGTTAGAAGCGGAGAAGAAGTGTCCGTTGATATTTATGATATGCTTGGCCGGAAAGTAAAATCACTATTTAATGGTATCACCGGAACAAACAGCTTACGCACTGTTAACTGGAATGGAAAAGATAATTTTAATCATCCGGTTTCAAGCGGCTCTTACCTTGTTGTGCTTAAGGGGAACGGTAGTAAAATCAAATCGCATAAAATTCTTTTCCTGAAATAAAATTAAAAAACAGCTATACTTAAAATATTGCCGCTAAAAAATTTTAGCGGCAATATGAATAATCCGAGTTCAGCTTTGACTATAACTGAAAGGAGGTGAGTTATAGCCGCTGCAGATCATTCGCAATTAATTGGCCACAGTTTTTGGAAGATAAACAATAGATTGCTTTACCATGTGAACTGAATACGTCTGTGTTAACATTCCTGAATATTCAAACGTTAAAAAGCCGACTATTTCTTTTCCTCCTATCACTTTGCTATTGTCTTTTAAGTTGCCCCTGAAGTGACCGATTATACTTGTCGTTCCCATTTGAAATGTCATCGTTATATCCTTATCGGTATATGAGCCGTTTGTTATTTCAAAAGGAAGCTTATTTGCCTGGAAGATGCCGAAACAATCTGATTGAATTGATCCCTTAATTTCTTCCCCTGTTGTTCTTATATGTGCAAGGAATTCCGTAAACTGGTAATCGGGACTGAAATTGTAAGCCTGCCATACGCCATCAAGTTTGAAGAAAACATTGTTCATTGGGTTTGTAATTTCATCATCAGTGCTGCGGCATCCGATCGTCAGGATTACTGTTATTATTAATAATCCTGTTAATATGAGTGTCTTTTTCATAATGTTACCTCTTTGATTATACGTCTCATTTTTGCTAAATCATTTTGAATGCCAATTAGTTGATATAAGTCACATACTCAAATTTTTATTTATTTGTGATAATTAGGAATCATTTGTCTTTTATGTGTGAATTTTACCTCCAACTTTTACCGGTTCAATAACAGATTCGATTTAACTATTTCGTATAATTAATTATTTGTCGAAATTCATTAAATATTTTTCACTTAAATATTTAGTTGAACTTTCACGTCTGATAATTTTATTTGCTGGAACGATAACCAATCGGAATTTGTTTTGATTATACAAATCTTTATAGAAAGGAAATCGGTATGGCTGTAAAAAAAATTATTGCCGTTCTGGGTGCTACCGGCGCACAGGGCGGGGGACTTGTTCATGCAATACTTAACGATAAGCAGGGTGAATTTATTCCACGCGTCTTAACTAGAAACGTTAATTCCGATAAAGCAAAACAGCTTAAAGAGAAAGGGGCAGAAGTTGTTGATGCTGATATTGATAATCTTGAATCTCTTAAATCCGCATTTGCAGGCGCTTATGCTGTTTTTGCTGTTACTTTTTTCTGGGATCATTTTTCTGCCGAAAAAGAAATTAATCAGGCATCATTAATTGCCCGGGCTGCAAAAGAAGCTGATGTTAAACATATTATCTGGTCAACTCTAGAAGATACAAGAAACTGGGTTCCGCTTGATGACAGCAGGATGCCCACGCTTCATAATAAATATAAAGTGCCCCACTTCGATGGCAAAGGGGAAGCAAATAAAATATTTACTAAACTAGGGTTACCCGTAACATTTTTACTTACCTCTTTTTACTGGGATAATTTTATTTATTTTGGCTTAGGACCAAAAAAAATTAACAACAATACTTTTGCGGTTACTTTACCAATGGGAGACAAAAAACTTCCCGGCATTGCAGCCGAAGATATTGGTAAATGTGCTTATGGAATATTCAAAAAAGGAAATGAATTTATTGGCAAGACGGTTGGAATTGCAGGCGATCATTTAACCGGTAATGAAATGGCAAATGAAATGGGTAAGGCGATGGGAATAAATGTAACATATAATTCTGTTCCTTTTGATGTTTACCGGTCATTTGGTTTTCCAGGTGCAGACGATATGGGAAACATGTTCCAGTTTAAACATGATTTTGAAGAATACTTCTGCGGTGCCCGCAATTTAGAATTTTCAAAATCTATTAACCCGGAATTAAAATCATTCAATAAATGGCTTCAGGAGAATAAAGAAAGAATTCCGCTTCAATAAAGCTGGCCCGCAATTAAAGTTGCGGGCTTACGCATTTTTTATTATAACATCTGTATATCTTTGAACACAAAAGATTTTTAAAAAATAATTAGGTTAGTGACAATTTTAATCGTACGTTTGGTGCCGTAAGACAGTAAGTTTTAGAAGTAAATCCCAATCGGGATAAATTGTAGAAGTAGACGTATTTTGTTCGACCCCTTCAGTAAATTCCAAAGCCCTGTCAAAAACAATCAATTATTTATTACAAAAGAAGGAGCTACTGTTATGGCAGAGCGCAAACAAGGAACCGTAAAATGGTTCAACAGCACTAAAGGTTTTGGTTTTATTACTCAAAAAGAGGGCGAAGATGTATTCGTACATTTCAATGCTATCGTCAGCGATGGCTACAAAACTCTTGATGAAAATGACAAAGTTGAATATACAGTTACACAAGGGGCTAAAGGTCTCCAGGCAGCTGATGTTCGCGTAATCGGTAAAAACTAATAATTCTTTTAAAATTTTTTCAGAAATAATTAGTCAAATCAGAATTGTTACAGCCGGTTCAACATAATTGAGCCGGTTTAAATAACAGTAAGAGATTATTTTTGAAGGACCTTTTTTATTTTTCTTGCGATTGGGAAAACTTAACGGTAAAAACTGATCCCTTTCCCTTAATGCTTTCCACATGAATATCTGCGCTGTTAACATCACAGTAATTTTTTACCAGCGCTAAACCAAGTCCGTTGCCGTCGTACCTTCTTGTGTATCCTTGTTCTTCCTGCCGGAACGGTTTAAATAAGTATGGAATAAAATCCTGGTGGATTCCTATGCCGGTATCTGAAACAGATATGCATGGATTGCCGCATGAATTAAAAAATAAATTTATTTCGATTTTTCCCTGTGGTGTAAAAGTTATTGCATTATCAACCAGATTAATAAAAATATTTTTTATTGAGTCCAGGTCACCCAGCAGGTAAACATCCTCTTTGCTCGAGGTAAAAGTGAACCCGAGCATTTTTTTATCTGCAATCGGTTTGAACTCGTTATACACATCGTTTATAACCTCTTTGCAAAGGTTAATCATTTTGAATGAAGGTTTATAATTTCCCGTTTGAATTTCGGACATTCGTAAAATCATATCAATTGTTCTTATGATTCGTTTGCACGAAATATCGATAGCATTGTAACATGTTTTTGGCGCCACATTGTATTCGGTCGATTCTTCCATTAGGATTTGCGCAAAATTAATTATACTGTTAACCGGGGTTCTTATTTCGTGCGACATCTGCGCAAGAAACTGGGACTTTAATTTATCCGATTTTTCAGCGTTCTCTTTTGCTTCAATAAGTTCGCTTATATATTTTTTCTTTTCAGAGATATCTTCACCGATAATAAGAAAATTTACAACCTCTCCCTCCTTAGAAATAATAGGGGAAATTAAAACCGATTCCCAGAAGAGCTCCCCATTTTTTTTGCGATTATAGAATTCGCCCCGCCAGGGATTTCCTTGTGTAATCAACATCCATAATTTCTTAAACTCGCCCGGGTTGGATTTTTCCGATTTTAAAATCCGCGACTTTTTCCCAATCACATCTTCAGGGTTATAACCGGTTAAAATTGTAAACCGGGGATTTACATATTCAATAATGCCTTCAACATCTGTGATAACAATACTGGCAGGGCTCTGCTCAACGGCTTGGTTTAATCTTTTAAGCTTTTCTTCGGTTTCTTTTCTATCTGTAATGTCTCTTAATGATCCCTCAATTCCAATTACCTTTCCCTGTGAATCAAAAATTAAATGAGAATTAACAGAAGTAATAATTTTTTTTCCCTTTTTCGATTTAAGTGCAATTTCATAATCTGTTATCGCCCCATTTTCCATTACGTGTTTAAGCAGTTCAATTCTGTCAGAGGGGTCAGCGTAAAGCTGTTCAATATTTTTACCGATAAGCTCGGAGTGGGAATATTCACTGTACCTTCTGACTGAAGGACTTACATCAACAAGTGTTCCCTCGTTATCAGCGCGGTAATAAACGTCCTGTGTATGTTTGAAAATTTTGCGGTATTTAAATTCGCTTAATTTAAGAGCTTCTTCGGTTTCTTTTCTTTCTGTTATGTTCTCAATCAAACCGTCATACTCTATTAAATTGCCATTCTCGTCATTAAGTGGAACAAGTTTATGCTTAATCCAGATTATTCCCCCCTCTTTATGATAGATTCTATGTTCGATAGGTTTTGTTGGTCTTCCTTTAAAGAGATTATCAATCTGTTCCCATACGATTTTTCTATCTGCAAGATGAATCATCTTAAACCACAAATCCGGGTCATCCTTGTAATCGTTAACAGAATAACCGGTGACACTAATACAGTTGGGGGAATGATAAGTCGATACTACATCGCCATTAAGCATTTTTACGGTATAATAATAATCCGTTATCGAGTTAATGAGATTGTTGTATTTAGCCCTGCAATAAAGCAGGTCTTCATCTGCTAGTATAAAATCTTTATGTAGCATATTTATTTTGAATAGTGAATAAGAGAAAATCGGGTGCTACAATTATTTAGCTTAATTAAATAATATTTTTTAAAAATCATGAAGACAATAAAGTATTATACAGGGGCTTTAAAACTAAGAGCAACCGCAAATTTTGCTTTTACGACTGCGCCTTTGCTTGTAGCGGGAATAAACCTTGTTTTTTTTACAACCTTAACGGCTTCTTCATCGCAACCGCTGCCAATACCCCTTACAACCCTTGCATCATTAACGGTACCTGATTCGTCTATATATATCATTACGTAAACTTTTCCCTCTGTTTTGGTCTTAATCGCCATTTCCGGATATATAATTTTCTTCATTATACTTTCGTAACCGCCAACAGGCACCGGCAGGTTATCTAACGCAACAAAGTAATCCTCTTCTTTTAGCTCCGGGAAGAGAATAACAGAGGCATAATTTGTTGGTGAAGCTAATAAAATAAGAAATAAAATGCCAATTGCATTAATAAATAAGCTAAATTTCATGATTTTTCCTCCATTAATTGTGATTTGTCGAATTATCGTCTAAAAAGAAGAAAAGTTTAGGGGCTTTTTAAAAATAATAATGAATTTTTGAAGGAATTATTTATCTAACAGGGTGTTTCGATGGAAGTTTGTATCCTTTTAACAGAACGAAATGAAGATATGGCGCAAGTGTTACTTCATATTTTTTTAATAACTGAATTCATAAAAGAATTAGATAAGCAAACGGGTAGAACTTTTTTTAATCAGTGCGTCTAATTATTCGGCGATTGAGAATTACTGATAAAAAATAAATTAATTTCTGGAACAAAAAGAGCAAATAAGTTTTTCAATCTCATAACTAATTGGACAATAAACAAAATGGAAGAGACAGACGATTCATCATTAATTTTCAAGAGTAAAAATATTTTGGGGGCAAACATGTTTAATTCCCAGTTTTCTTTTCATTCTACACTTCAGTCAAAAATCTTCAGCAGGATATCTCCCGGCATTTAGAATTCCTTCTAACAGTGTTCTTGCAAAGCGGGTTTTACTTTAAAACCTGTTAGAAGCATAAGTGTGTCTTTGATTAACGATTCACAATAAATAAACATAATAACAACAACATTAGGAGATGTATGAACAACTTTGAACTGTTTGTTTCAAATGCACTGCCGTACGCAATTGGGTTAGTAGTAATCATACTTATTGCAAAATCAATTGTGATTGTAGGCGGTAGAGAAATAGCGGTAATTGAAAGAAAATACTTTGGAAGAAAAATGCCGCAGGGTAGAGTTATTGCTCTCGCAAATGAAATCGGTATTCAGGCAAGAACACTTGGACCGGGACTTCATTTCCTTATTCCATTTATTTATGTACCTAAAAAATATTCATTCACTGTTATCTCTGAAAATGAAATAGGAATTATCGAATCGATCGACGGTGATCCGGTCCCTCCCGGAAAAATATTTGCAAAGGTTGTAAGCGGACACAACTCTTTCCAGGATGGTGAAAACTTTTTACGTAATGGTGGTGAGAAGGGACCTCAAATAGAAATTCTGCCTCCTGGCGTTTACAGGATTAATCCTGTTTTATTTGCTATAAGAAAGCAGCCGTCAATTATAATTGATAAAGGTAAAATTGGTCTGATAACTTCTATGGATGGTCAACCGATTCCTGCAGGAAGATTGCTTGCACAGAAAGTTGATGGACACAGCAGTTTTGAAAACGGTGAAAAATTTCTTCAAAACCGCGGGCAAAAAGGTCCGCAAATTGAAATACTTCTTCCCGGTACTTACAGAATTAATACAGATCTTTTTCATGTAGAAATACAGGATGCAACTGTAATTCCTGCAAATAAAGTAGGACTTATAACTGCAAAAGATGGGGAACCTTTACCGGAAGCAGAATATGTTGCCAAATCAGTTGTTGGTCACAGCGATTTTCAAAATGCATCGAAGTTTCTTGAAGCAGGAGGTCAGCGTGGTCCTCAATTCGATGTGCTTAAGCCGGGTACATATTATATCAACCCGCTAATTTTCAAAGTTGAACTTGATGATGCTGCAATTGTTGAAAGGGGACAGGTTGCTGTTGTTGTTTCAAACGTTGGAGAAGAACCGGTTGAAGTTAAAAATGCAATTGAAGAAGCAGCAAGACTTGAAAATGCAGTACCAGGAACTGCGGCATACAAAGAAATTGAAAAGAGATTGAATATTGGTATTGAAAGATATGTTGTTCCGAAAGGTTACCGCGGTATTCAACAGGAAGTTGCGGGACCGGGATTCTACTATTTAAATAGGCGCGCTTACATTGCATACATTGTTGATACAACTAATATCACAATTGACTGGGATGATTCACAAGAAACAAGATTCGATCCGCTTAAAGTAATTAGTCGCGATGGTTTTGAAATAAGTGTTAGTGTGAAAGTAGTAATACGAGTTCGGCCTGACCAGGCACCCTACATGGTTGCAAAGATTGGTTCAATTGAGAATTTGATTGTTCATGTTATTCATCCAATGATAGATTCATCATTCCGTAACAAGGCGTCATCAACAAGTGCAATGAATTTTATGCAGGACAGGCAGGAAGAACAGCGCAAAGCTGAAGATAGGGCAAAAGCTGAATTGGAAAAATATCATGTTGAATGTGTTAGTGTTTTAATCTGCCAGATTAATTTACCTCAGGAATTGATGGATACACAAACAAAGAAAATTATTGCACAGCAGCAGCAGGCAATGTACCAGGATATGCAGAAAGCCGAGCAGACAAGAATTGCAACAGAAAAAACAAGAGCCGAAGCTGATCAGCAAAAAAATCTTGTTGAAGCTGAAATAGGTGTTAAAATTGCCGAACAAAATAAAGAGAAGGCAATTCGTTTTGCAGAGGGTGAATCGGAAAGTATTCGTCTGCGTGCCGAAGGCGAAGCTCTTGGTATTAAAGCAAAGGGCGATGCAGAAGGTTCTAAGATTCTTGCAATTGGTGAATCAACTGCTAAAGCATATGAATTGCAGAATAAAGCTGTGGGTCAACAGGGAGTTACTGCAATTGAAATTGCAAAACAAATTGCGAGCGGTAACGTAAAAGTAACCCCTGATTTTCTTGTTCAGGGAGGCGATAATCTGGGAGGATTGCTTTCTGCTTTTTTAACTAATATTATTGCAGCCAATCAAAAAACTGTTGATAAACAAACAGCGGCGTAAATCAATTATCTAGAGACTCAATTTTTCGCCCCGCGTTTGCGGGGCAAGTCTCATCAAAATATGGAAATTATATGAAAGCAATTACATTCCTGGCAATATCATTCATTGTATTTAGCTCAGCTTTTGCGCAATCTTCTCCGAATGCTGTTGTCTCTGCCAAAGTAAAAAAGAAATTTGTAAAACTTTATCCGAATGTTAAGGATGTAAAATGGTCTGTAAACAAAAATATTGCTCATGCGGATTTTAAACTTGATGGAAAAGAAGCTAGCATAGTATTTAAAGCAGATACTTTATTTGTAACAATGATTCAGGTTAAAAATTCGGATTTCCCGGTACCCGTGAAAAAATATTTCGAAAAAAATTATAATGATTATGTGATTGTAAAAACAGGGAAAATGCAGTTCGCTCCAATTCCTGGTAAAAATATCTGTTACGCTGCAGAAATAACAAACGGAAAAATCACAAAGCGGGTTACTTTATACCCTGACGGTAAAGAAATGAGTGTTATGGATTTATCCGATACACAAAAGAAACAATAGTATTTATATGAACTTCGATTAAAGAGTTCTAATTAATTTTGAGGAAATTATGTTTACAAAATTTAGCAACAGCTGGAATCTTGTTAAAGCAAGCTGGCAGGTATTAAAAGCAGATAAGGAATTAATAATATTTCCTTTACTTTCATTTGTTGCTTTAACAATTGTTACAATCGGGTTTTTCGTTCCAATATTTTTATTCGGTTATTTTAATCTTAACTCTGTAAATGATTCTAAACCGTTTTTATATCTGCTTGGTTTTCTAATGTATTTCATCTGTTATGCTATAATAATTTTCAGCAATACAGCTCTTGTAAGCGCAGCATTAATAAGAATGAGGGGAAGAAATCCCTCGCTGGCAGACGGATTTAATTTTGCATTGAAGAGAATAAGACAAATACTTGGTTATGCTTTAATATCCGCAACGGTAGGAATTATTTTAAAAGCTTTATCTGAAAGAGGCGGGTTGTTTGGCAAGATAGCCAGCGCAATAGCAAACATGGCGTGGAACATTGTGACGTTTCTTGTTATCCCGGTACTAGTTGTTGAAAACATCGGACCCATTGATGCAATAAAAAGAAGCGCCCAGCTTCTAAAAAAAACCTGGGGTGAACAATTAATAGGAAATTTCAGTATTGGTTTTGTGTTTGGTCTAATGATTTTCTTGTCGATATTAATTTCGGTTCCAATATTTATGCTTGCTGCATCAGCAGAATCTGTTTTAATTGTAATTTTTGTTGCGTTGTTGTTAATGATATTAATTGTTGGATTAATATTTATCAGTACAACATTAAGCAGTATTTACGAGGCAGCACTATATCTCTATGCTGTTACCGGTAAAACCGGCGGATATTTTGACGGGTTGATGCTGCAGGAAGCTTTCAGACAGAAATAAATGTATGAAGAGAGACGTTCATAAGAACGTCTCTTCAAGACAATATTAAAATTTCCATTTTGAATTCATTGCAAATGTAATTCTCTTTGCAGAGTTTGGAGAGAAGAGATACTGAAAATCGGGCGATCCAAAATTTATTTCAAGCAAACCGAAATCCAAACCTAAGCCTAATCCCCAATTAAATTTTTCAAATCCTCCAACTGAAAAACCGGTACGAATATTAACAATGCCCAAGTCATGCCAATCGATACCTAAAGAGAAACGTGGATCTTTTGTGTTACCCGGCTGGTCATTAAATCCCTGATGATAATCAAGTGCAAGTAAAAGTTTTGAAGTAACTATATATGATGCGCCTACATGCATTGCACTTGCCATTGGAGTAGTAACTGAATTTATGTACCTACCGTTATTTTTTCCAGTTAACCGGTTTTTTAATGTATCAAGCTGCGCACCGTCTGTTATATCATCAATCAAAAAATCTTTACTTGATGTAAACATTGCAATATTTTTATCCCACTTAACACTACCTAAATCTGTAAAGGATAAACCCAGCGATAGTTTATTGTTTACTTCTGCAGAAAATCCAAAATCAAAACCCACACCTGAACCAGCAGGAGTTGGAAATGGTGTCATCGAATAATTTGTATTGGAATTTTTATCAAAATCGTAATGAACATTAAATTCTTTGGCAAATGCTGAATAAGCAATCATATCGCTTTTGCCTGATATTACATAATTATCGCTTGTTGATAATTCTGTATTAATCCTATTTAATGATGCGTATGCGAATCCGCTGACAAGATTTAGCGATGCGCCAATTTTAAAACTTTTAAATACTTTTGGAAGGAATTTCAGTTTATTTGAATAGGTAAAAGAATATTTTCTTAACCATGATGCATTTAAGCCGGCATCGTTAAAATTGTAAATCTTCTTTGGTGTATTACCATCCAATGCCAGTTCAACTAAACCGCTAGGCATTGTAAAAATTCCGGAGACACGATCGCTAATTGAAAATGCAAATGTTCCTGAACTTTTTGTCGGTCGTATGGAAATACTAAATAACAAAACATTTACATCGGATATTATTGTTCCACCGTTTTTGAAAATGTCTTTAAGATTATTTTTATCCGCATACGTTAAAATTCTTCCAGTAACCGATCCATCGGTTGGATCTGTAACTTTTGTACCAAAGTAATAATTATAGTTTTCTATTGAGAAGAAGTTTGACCCTGCGCCAACAGCTATGTTAGGTATTGGAATCGGCAATTCCATTTCAACTGATTTAAGAGAATCGGAAAATAAATTTGCAGGATTTTGACCTAGTGCATCGAGTCCGGAACTCGAAACCGCAAAAGTTTTTGCCATTCCAAGAGACCGAGCGTCTGTTACTCCCTGGGACCCCACACCCTGTGCAAATATAAAAGTAGCAGTAAAAAATAATGCAGCGGAGAATCTAATCAGTTTCTTCATTTCAATTCTCCTTTGCTTTAACTTGGTAATTAGTAGAAGCGAATGCATGCAGATTGAATATATCGCTGGTTCTGAATTTTACCGGCGAGTTTGACGCTCCCGTTGTATTTAATTTTATTGTTACACGCATATATTTTGCGCGGGAAATTTTTTCTGCATCGGTTTTATTCAATGAAACAGTGACCGTTTGAGATTTGGGAATTGGTTCGCCGGAAGAGTTTACTTCTGCACCGTCAATTGCTATTACACTGTTAGCGTTTGTACTCCTAGGTGGAAACTCGACAAGAAATTGATTCTTTTCATCATAAAGATTCCCGCTGAAATCAATTGCAGCAGCCAAACCGTTTGTAATATCTATCCCTGCAGTAAGTGAATTAATATTTTTAATATTATCACGTTCATCACTATTCAAATCGAGGTTCAGCGAATCTTTAAAAACCGCATCCTTGATTCCAATTTCTAACGGAAACTCCAATCGTGCTAATCCTGAAACCTTATCTGTATTTTTTACGGAAAGTGTTTTGTAGTTAGGATTAAGAATTCCTCCCGCATAAACAATTAAAGAATCCGGGAGAATTGAGAAAGCTTTAAAGAATGCGCTTAAACTATCGGCATTAATATTTAATGATGAGTTTATTGGTGAAATAATATTGTTTGATCCAAGAGTTTTTGCATTTAAGCCGAGTACCGCCCTCTGGCCTATTTTATTTCTTGCTTCGATATAACCGTTTATAAGCAGTTCAAATTGTGCTGTAGTATTAAGCTGTAATTTTGCAATCGGATTCTTGAAATTTATCTGTGAGAACTGCAGCTTATCTTTCAAGTCCTGGATATTTAGAGCCACCCCGCTTCTTTGAGTTGATACTGTTATCGGCTTCAATATCCCGCTGAATTCTCCAAGCTGAAGATTACTAATTGATATTGATCCTTTAATTCCATCTGTATTTTTAATTGTTCTGTAATCCGGTGCTGATGCAGGAGTAACAGAGATATTGTAGTTAATTAAATTTGTGGAAGATCCGTCCCCTGTATTTAAAGTGTAATTCTGTAATGAAAGATTATTAATGACAATCTGCGAGTTTTGTTTTTTGTTTATGAAATAATTCCTTGTAAATGGTTTTTGCTGGGGATCTTTGAGTACAGGAATTGAAATTGTAACGCTTCCGTTAAGATCAACATTGTTGTCGATTGAAAGAGTTAGTGAACCCTTATCAATTTTAAGATTGCTGAATTTTGTGGCTTGAACAATACCTTCATCAATAACAACATTATTATCTATTACAAGAGGATTTTGAGTAGGAATCTGCGCTGTTGCTTCCGATGCAGTAACATTTGAGATTTTAGCTTTTACTCCGAATGAATAAGAGGGAAGTGTTATCGACGTTCCATTGCTTCCCGAACAGGAGATGCTGCACTCAAGCGCAAGATCGTTTTTTACAACAACATTTTGAATTATATCAATTCCGGAAATTGAACCAACTCCTTTTGCCGGAACAGTTACACTTTGGCTGCTCTGTGCAATCAATTCACCGGTTCTGTTCTTCAGTTTTATGTTAGATATTGTAATTGAAACTGGTGCAGGAAATTGATTTGAAATTGTAAATGAAATTTTTCCCGATTGAATTTTAGCAGAAAGAAATTGATTAGCCAAAGTGAAATAGGAAGTAGCCGACTGACTTACAACGGGCGGGACAATTGTCTGCATTCCTCCTGTTAAACCCGGAGCCCATTCATACAACACATTTGCATTAACGGAATCCGATGAAAGTTTAATATCACCGATTGTTTGTGTTACGCTTTTAGAGATTCCATTTATTGTCAGTTTATCAGAAAGCGAAATATTATCCAGCTGTGCATCTTTTGAATAATACAGAAGTTTTGAATTATCATTGTAGAATTTCAATTCAGAACTCTTTTTCAGCAGTTCCATCATATCATAATTCTTTTTTGTGAGCGGAACGTTAAACGATACATTCCAGCTTGGCATATGAGGTTCATTTATCTGGCAGCTTGATAAAATTATTGCCTGGACAAGAAATGGAAAAATTACTGCAGCAATTTTTTCATATTTCATTAATATCATCCTAAAAGTATTTTCTGGAGTATTGAATAAATTAGAATTTCGCAGAGAACATATTAATTACTCTTCAACTTAACAAGTACGTTTATTCATAAAAGTTCAGAAATTTTTTATTAACTACTCAGCAAATAGCCTCAGCACTGATCAAAGAGTTTGGTTATATTTAAGTTGAATTTATTCCCAAACAGTAATCAAACATGAACAAAAGATCCCTGCTAGCAATTTCTTTCTGGTTACTCCTGATTTTTTTTAGCAATATTTATTCGCAAACAGGAAACGATTTAACTCTATCCGAAATTATGTTTTATCCATCGGAAACAAATGGTGAGTTTATAGAAATTTATAATACATCACCTACCGAAACTATTGATCTTTCAACAATACGATTTAAATATTCAACCGCATCAAACAATTCATTTGTTGCATTCATAGGTGGCACAAATTTAGGCCCGGGTAAATATGCAGTGGTACTCCAGGGAAATTATGATTACAACAATGGTAATTACAAAAATATTATTCCTGCTGAGACAATAGTTCTCAAATTAAGCACAAATAGTTTTGGCTCATCCGGAATGGCAAATACAACCAGCCGTGATGTTTTTTTAATTAATGCAAGCGGAACGACAATCGACACTTATACATATTCTGCAGATAACAATGCGGGAATCTCCGATGAAAAGTTTCTGATGACTAAAGAAAATGCATCTACAAATTGGAGAAACTCAATAAGAGCAAATGGAACGCCTGGATTTAGAAATTCTGTAACACCTGTTCAGTATTTAAATGATCTATCAATTCGTTTAGCGGGTATCAGCAGCGCAAATCCTGTTGAAGGGGATTCAGTGCAAGTTAGTTGTATTGTAAAGAATATTGGTGTTTACGATGCCGGCGCATTTAATGTTGATTTCTATATCGATCAGAATATAGATTCAATTGGACAGGCAAATGAAAAGTTTTATTCGAAATCATTTTCCGAATTATTTGCGTCGGATTCTCTGTTGGTAACTTCGAAATTTTATGCAGAGCAGGGTAATAAGATAATAATTGCTAATGTTGATTATGCTAATGATGAAAGCACAAACAACAATAAAATTGTAACATCGGTTAATGTTGCGGAAAAACCGGCTCAATATTCTGAAATTGTTGTAAATGAAATAATGTATGCCCCATCAAATGATGAACCCGAATGGATTGAATTATATAATCGTTCAAACAGACCGGTTAACCTAAAGAACTGGAAAATTTCCGATAATACAACATCATCAACAATTACAGCTTCTGATTATTTGTTGAGTCCGGGAGAATATGTTGTAGTTAGCGGTGATGCAACAATATCTTCTTTTTATCCATATGCAATTAAAACTATTGTAAAAACTTTACCTTCGCTTGCAAATTCAGGTGATTTTGTAATTCTTAAAAGCAGCACTAATGCAACAATCGATTCAATTAAATACTTACCTTCATGGGGTGGGAATACCGGAGGGTATTCACTGGAAAGAACTTCTAGCTCTGCCAGCTCATTAGATCAGTTTAGCTGGAAATCATCCACAAGTAAATATAAAGCAACACCTGGCAAGATTAATTCAATAACAGTAAAGAATTATGATCTGCAGGTTACCAATGTAGCCGCTTCTTCTACATATGCAGAGCTTGGAAAAAATATTCAGCTAACCTGTGCAGTATCTAATCTTGGCTTAACAAATGCTTCGGGTTATACTGTAAAATTATATAGGGATTCTAATTCAGATGGTATTTTGGCATCTTACGAACTTATTGCCCAGCTAAATGGATCATCAATAGCGAGCAGCGCAACCTCAAGTTTTAGTTTTTCAACAAACAATTTATTTGTTGGCAAGAATCAATTCTATATTCAAGTAGAGTATGATAATGATGAATTTACAGAAAATAATATCGCATCTATTATAGTTCCAGGGGTTATCATCAATGAATTAAAAGGTGATCTTGTAGTTAACGAAATTATGTATAAACCATCCAGCAATGAATCAGATTGGATTGAGATTTTTAATGCAAGTCAAAAAACAATAAATCTGAAAGGCTATAAGCTTGGTAACGAAACGGTTCTAAATAATATTATAACCAAAGATATTGTCCTTCGTCCAGCAGAATATTTTTTGATTATTAGAGATTCATTGAAATATCCGTATTCGGCGAAACCGGCAAAATGGGCAATGGCTAACTTTCACACGTTAACAGATACTAAGTGCAAAGTTATTTTGCTCGATTCGCTTAATCGAGTGCTTGATTCACTGGAATACAAAAACACCTGGGGCGGAATAAACGGCAAGTCACTTGAAAGAGTTGAATTTATTGGCTCTTCAACAGATTCAACAAATTGGAAATTAAGTACAAGCAGGTTCAATGCAACTCCCGGTGCAGTAAATTCTGTTACACCAAAAAATTATGATATATATATTAAAAGTTTTTCCTACCTGGCTGCATATGCAGAAGTCGGAAAAAACATTATTCTATCCGGTTCAGTTACAAATAATGGAAAATTTGATGTCCAGAATTACAATGTGAAACTTTATAAAGATGTAAATTTAGATGGTATTGCACAATCAAACGAATTAATAACTGAACAATCTGGTTCTAACCTGGCTGCTGGAACTACAGCAGCATTTAATTTATCTGTCGATAATATACAGACTGGGCAAAACCAGTTTTTAGTTAATGTAGAATATAATCAAGATGAATATTTGGAAAATAATTTTGCAGCTTTAATAGTAAACGGAGTAGTAATAAATGAATTAAAAGGTGACTTGGTTATAAATGAACTGGTCTATTCAACTAAATACGTAAGCCAGCAGTGGATCGAATTATACAATAAAAGCGGGAAGACAATAAATTTAAATGGCTATCAAATATTAAGCGGAACAAAAAAATCAAAAGTTATTTCGAAAAACATATTCATTAATCCCGATTCATATATTACAATTGCAAGAGACAGTTCAGTATTCAATTATAATTCAAAGCCCGCTTCAGTTTTAATTGCAGGATTCAATAGTCTGGCCGGTAAAATTGCTATCCAGGATTCATTAAATCGCACAATCGATTCATTGGAATATAAAACTTCATGGGGGGGTGCCGGTACTAAATCACTAGAAAGAATTAACCCGAATAAATCATCAATAGATTCTACGAACTGGAAAACATCAGTAAGTAAATTTGGTGGAACACCGGGTTTTATCAATTCTGTTAGTGAAAAGAATTATGATCTGCAGATAAAGAATATTTCCACATCTGTATCGTTTGCTGAAATAGGAAAGAGTTTTCCTATCACGGCAACCGTTGTTAATAATGGAAAAATATCACTTGCAAATTATTCTGTTAAACTTTTCAGGGACATAAATTTAAATGGAATAGAAGAACCAAGTGAATTATTGTATGTGTTGCCGGGAACTAATCTTTCAACCGGTCAATCGGCTAATTTTAGTTTTTCAACAAATAATTTTTCCGCCGGGCAGAATCAATTCATAATATTAGTGGAATTAACAAATGATGAATTTGCTGAAAATAATTCCGGAGTATTAAAAATTAATGGATATGCCATAAATGAAATACGCGGAGACATAGTTGTAAATGAATTTATGTTTACGCCTGCCGTCTATGAACCAGAATGGATTGAATTGTTCAACAAAAGCCAGAAACAGATTAATCTAAATGGTTATCAGTTTGGTAACGGCAGCTTCAAGAGCAAAATAATTTCTAGCGAACTGATTTTAAAACCGAATGAATATGCTGTAATTACGCGTGATTCAAGTATTGTTTCAAAATTCCCAGGGATTAAAAAAATCAGGCGGGCAAATTTTCCGGAGTTAAACAACACTAAAGGAAAAATCATTGTTCTTGATTCTCTAAGCAGAACTATAGATAGTCTTGAATATAAATCAACCTGGGGCGGGGCTACAGGAAAATCTATCGAAAGAATAGAAGCTTCAAAATCTTCTACTGATTCAACTAATTGGAAAACAACAGCAAGTAAATTCAACGGAACACCCGGAACGATTAATTCTGTTTCACCAAAAGATTATGATTTATTTGTTAAAAATATTTCTACTTCAGCTCCTTATGCTGAGGTCGGAAAAAATATTTCAATTTCTGTTTCTATATCCAATGCCGGTAAATTAACTTCAGCTAATTATACTGTAAAACTTTTCAGAGATTCCAACAACAATGGAATCGGCGAAACTAGTGAGCAGGTCGGGGAATTGGCCGGAACTAATTTGGCCGCTGGCGTCACCGCTGATTTTAGTTTTTCAACAAATAGTGCAATTGCCGGAGTAAATCAATTTATTTCAAAA
The DNA here is from genome assembly GCA_027347805.1 of Ignavibacteria bacterium. Lineage (GTDB taxonomy): Bacteria > Bacteroidota > Ignavibacteria > Ignavibacteriales > Melioribacteraceae > Stygiobacter. Next base: position 19,954 of record DAIEQP010000356.1, read on the forward strand.
GTTGATTTCGGGATTGATGAATACACAGAAAACAACCAGTCATCATTAAAAATTACCGGCATAATCATTAATGAAACCAGCGGCGACCTTGTAATTAATGAAATTCTATATTCGTCAAGTTCAGTATATCAGCAGTGGATAGAAATTTTTAACCGGAGTCAGAAAGTAATCAATCTGAAAGGATACCAGATTTTCAGTGCAGGGAAAAAGAATAAGATAATTTCCGGTGATGTTTTGGTTAAGCCAAACGATTATTTTGTCGTGGCGAGAGATACTTCCGTTTACAGATTCAATCCTAAGTTAACACAATTAGCTGTAAGTGAATTTCAAACGCTTACCGGAAAACTTGCAATTCTCGATTCATTAAATAGAACAATAGACAGCCTTGAGTATAAAACATCATGGGGCGGCGCTGCGGGTAAATCGCTTGAAAGGATTGATCCATCAAAACCATCGGCAGATTCAACAAACTGGAAAACTTCAACAAGCAAATATAAAGGCACACCAGGCGGAATTAATTCTGAATCTCCCAAAAATTATGATCTTAATCTTCAAAAATTTTCAATATCGACGAATTATGCTGAAGTTGGTAAAAACACACCATTAATTGTAGTAATTACAAACAATGGCAAATCAGTAATTCAGAATTATTCTATTAAACTATTTAAAGACAGTAACACAAATGGAATTGATGATCCGTTTGAATTAATATCGGAACAACCCGGTCAGGAAATAATTCCAGGGTCTTCAGCAAATTTTAGTTTCTCTACTAATAATATCCAATTAGGGCAGAATCAGTTTATAATAAAAGTTGAATTTACAGGTGATGAATACTTTGAGAATAATACAGCAATTCTAAAAGTACCGGGCGTTATAATTAATGAAATCAAGGGAGATTTAGTCATAAATGAAATTATGTACTCAAGCAGGTTTGTGAGTCAGCAGTGGCTGGAAATTTATAACAAAAGCCAGAAAACAATAAATCTTAACGGTTACCAATTATTAAGCGGGGTAAAGAAAAACAAAATTGTATCTAAAAACATATCAATTGCACCGGATAAATATTTTGTTATCGCGCGTGATAGTTCTGTATTTGGTATCAATCCAAAACTTAATGCCGTTTTAATAACGGACTATACAAACTTCTCCGGCAAGATAGCCCTGATAGATTCGCTTAACAGAACAATTGATTCGCTTGAATACAGAAGTTCGTGGGGAGGTAACAATCTTAAATCTCTAGAAAGAATTGACGCTGCCAAATCCTCAGTCGATTCAATTAACTGGAAAACATCTTTAAGTAATTTAGGTTCAACACCAGGACTTGTTAATTCGGTATCAAAAAAGAATTATGATATAGTTGTTCAAAACATTTCGTTCAATCCTTCTGCTCCTTCAATCGGGCAAAAGGTAAGAGTGCGTGCAGATATTTCGAATATCGGCAGAAACAATTCCGCGTTCAGATTAATTTTAAGTAGAGTTAACAAAGATGGATCAAGAACAAAAGTTGAAGAAACAAGCACATTGACTCTATCAAATGGCGCTTCACTTTCATATGAGTTTACATTTACAATAGAAAATTTAACAGTGAAAACAACATATGAATGTTATGCTGTTTTTGATCTTGACGATGATTTAACCAATAATACCTTAATGGGTTCAATATCGCCGCTTTATACAGTTGGTTCTGTTTTGGTAAATGAAATAATGTATAATCCGTTAAACGGAGAGCCCGAATGGATTGAATTATATAATAATTCCGGTTACGAAATTGATCTTGAAGATTGGACGATTGGCGATGTTTTCACACTAGCGCAAAAAACAAAGATCAATGCCAAGGATTATTCTTTTCCCCAAAGCAGTTATCTTGTTGTTGCGAAAGATTCAACAATAAAAAATTATCACCGGTCTATTCCATCCAAATTAATCATATCAACATTTCCATCATTAAATAATGATATTGACGGTGTGGTAATAAAAGATGCTCGCGGAACAACGATTGATTCTGTTTTGTATGACTCAAAGTGGGGTGGGGAGAACGGAAAATCACTCGAAAGAAAATTATTAACTTCTCCATCAAATGATAAAAATAATTGGGCATCATCTATTGATTATGAACTCGGCACTCCCGGTAGGCTCAATAGTAATGCAATCAAAAAAAATGATTTGATTGCTAAAACTATTGTTTCAAATCCTGCTTACCCGACTTATAATGAAGATGTAAATATTGGAATAAAGATTTATAACAATGGCACCTCGAATGCTGCAAATTTTTCAGTTCGTTTTTATACGAAAGAGAAAGATAAAATAGCGCAGTTTGCCTCGCAGCAAATATCGACACTTAATTCGCACGACTCGATGATAGTCTATTCAAACTATAAAATAAAATTGGCAGTGAGTAAAACTTTTGTTTGTAAGATTGTTTTTCCTTCAGATGAAGACACTCTTAATAATTCAATTACGGCTGATATTACTCCTGGAACTAAACCTAATTCAGTACTAATTACTGAAGTAATGTATGATCCATTGACAGGTAATCCTGAATGGATTGAATTTATCAATGCTTCAAATGAACCAATCAACTTGAAAAACTGGGCTGTCTCTGATTTATATCCTTCACAGACGAAAGCATTTTTAACAACTAAAGATGATTTAATTCAACCGGGAGAATATGCAGTCGCTACTCCGGATACACATATGTATCCGTTTACACCGCCAAAGAAATTTTACCAGGCAAAATTTGGAACGCTGGGTAATTCAAATGATGGAATAATTATTTACGATTTCAGAAACGCAGTTATTGATAGTCTCAATTATAAATCATCCTGGGGAGGCGGTAACGGTTATTCGCTCGAAAGAATTTCGTTAGCAAAAGCAACTAACGATAGTACTAACTGGATGACTTCTCTTGCATATTATGGTTCTTCCGGCGGAATTAAAAACACAGTTTCCGCATTGTCGGCTTATTCAAGAAATTCATTAATTATAAATGAAATTATGTACGAGCCAGACAATGATAGGGCTGAATTTGTTGAATTCTATAATTCAACAAATGACACTATACAAGTTGGCGGGCTGCAGATGAAAGTGGGTGATAAAACAAAAGTGAACCTTGCAATACAAAGTTTTAAGGTTCCGCCAAAACAATATTTTGTAACCGCATCAGATTCATCTATTTATAAAAGTTATCCTTTATTATTGAACAGCGGTAAAGTTTGTATTTCAAATTCATTAAGTCTTCCAAATGATGGCTCCAGGTTAATTGTGAAAGATGCGTATGGGACAACATTGGATTCATTGGCTTATTCAATCGTATGGCACAATAGAAACATGCTTGTAACTAAAAACAAATCGCTTGAGAGAATAAATCCGCTGCTTGGTGCAAACGATAGATTTAATTGGAGTACAAGTGTTTCTCGCGAAGGGGCAACACCAGCTCAGGCAAATTCAATTTTCACTGAAAGTATTACGGGCAATTCAATCGTTAATATTAATCCGAATCCATTCTCACCGGATAACGACGGATTTGAAGATTTTACAATAATCAGTTTTAATTTACCTTACAAACTTTCCCAGGTAAGAATAAAAGTATTTGATAGCCAGGGAAGACTTGTTAGAACACTGCTGGAGAATCAGCCGGCTGGGGCCAGCAGTTCAGTAATCTTTAACGGCTTTGATGATGAAGGACGATCTTTAAGAATGGGCATTTACATTCTTTTGATCGAAATCTTAGCCGAAGGAAGTAATAATATTGAAACTATAAAGACACCAATAGTTATTGCAAGAAAATTAAATTGAGTATAAAATGAAGTACAAAGAAAAAGTTGATGATTTCCTTTCCCAGAAAATAATTGCCGTTGCCGGAGTATCGCGTAATCCTCAAACGGAAACAGGTAATGCTATTTACAAAAAATTTAAAGATGCGGGTTACAAAGTTTTTCCAATCAATCCTTTCGCTGAGGTAATAGAAGGAGAAAAATGTTATCCAAATCTTTCTTTGCTACCGGAACAACCCGACGCTGTTTTTATTAATACAAATCCCAAAGCAGCAATGAATATTGTTGGTCAATGCATTGATAACGAAATTAAGAGGATCTGGTTTCACCAAGGAATGGGCGGCGGAAGTTATAATAAAGAAGCGGCTGAGTTAGCAGAAGCAAACGGAATTACTGTAATTCACAGCGGATGCCCAATGATGTTTATTAAAGATACAGACGGGTTCCATAAGTTTATGGGAAAACTATTCGGATTTATTGGTAAACTTAAAAAGTAATTCGTTTACTTTTAGAATCATGGTTTTTATTTTTCGGCAACTTTCTATAATTCATTAGCTGGTTATTTTGAATAAACATCTGCAAGAAATAAAACGAAACTGGAAAGGGACGCTTTCTGAGAAAAGTTTCAGGGTAAAATTTATAATCACGATTATTTTACTTGCCCTTGTTTTATTTATCATTGCAAAGTTTTTAGATTATAATGAAGCACGCCCCGGTTTTTCTTTTGCCGATCCTTTTTTATCTCACTTCATGCCGGTTGATGTAACCTGGATTACATTCATTCTTATTTATGCTGCGCTTATAGTAGGGCTAGTTTCTTTATTGAAATCACCAAAAAGAATGTTAACTACACTTCAATCATACATTCTTGTAATTGCATTAAGAATCATAACAATTTATTTTTTACCGTTAAACGCCCCATTTCATATTATTCCTCTTAAGGATCCC